>CBDUWS010000074.1:0-7469 GCA_965370985.1 uncultured bacterium | reverse complement strand
ATTTAATTATTTCGAGTCTGACCCCTTACTAAAAAAGTGAGAAATATTTGGCTTACTGACCAACATACCAGCCAATACCATTTCGTTCCAGGAAGCTGGTGAAGAGGGTTACGGAATCTGTGAAGATCATGACACCAACGAGGATCAAGAGTCCGCCACTCACAAAGGACACGCCACCGAGATAGGTGCGCAGACTTTTGAAATAGCTCAAGAAGGTATCCATGCCGAAGGCCGTCAAGAAAAAGGGTAGCCCCAGTCCAAACGAATAAGCCGAGAGCAGCATAACCCCGCCGGACATGGACTCCGTGGTGCTAGCGTAGGCCAAAATGGTGCCGAGCACCGGCCCTACACAAGGCGTCCAACCTGCCGCAAAGGCTGTCCCAATTAAAAATGATCCAAGATAGCCTACAGGACGTGACTCGAAGTGCACCAAACGGCGTTCGGTCATAAAAATATTTATTTTTAAAATCCCTAAGAGATACAAACCAAAGATGATAATCAGAATGCCGCCGACTTTTCTGATTATATCTTGATATTCATACAGCACCTGGCCAATCAGACTCGCCGAAGCACCAAACGCAATAAATATGGTCGAAAACCCGGCAATAAATAATAGAGCATTCACCAATATTGCGGATTTAAACCGCTCGCGTTCCTCCACCTTGGCCAAATTTTCGACAGACAAGCCAGTGATATAGGATAGGTACGAGGGCACCAAAGGCAGAACGCAGGGCGAGATAAAGGACAACAGCCCCGCACTAAATGCCGCAAATAACGATATCTGACTAATTGAGTCCATGGATTACATTGTCTCAGACGGAGCCTGATACGGCTCTTCAAGTAATTCACTCATCAATTTCCTAGCTTCTTGGCTATTCCAGTCACGGGCCCCAAACACCCGTTGCCTGATGACCCCTTGGCGATCAATCACATAAGTCATCGGTAAAGTACGGGCGCCATAGGTGAGCCCCACCTGATAATCCGAATCATGTAAAATAGGAAAACTCAACCCCATAGCTTCCTTAAACGGCCGTGTCACAGCAGCACCTTGTTGGTCGACCGACACGGCTAAAATTTCCAACCCTTGAGATCGGAAAGCTTGATACAAGGCTTCCATAGCCGGCATCTCGACTTTGCAGGGGCCACACCAGGTCGCCCAAAAATTCAACAACACCACTTTCCCTTGGTATGCGGCTAAGGAATGAGCGGTACCCTCTAAATCCATTAAGCGAAAGGCCGGAGCTGGCGTATTAATGGCAGGACGGCGATACGCAACCGGCTGAGCGGATTCCCCCTCAACAATAGGAGATTCGGAATATCCGGAATCACAACCCCATAGGGCGACAACGAGAATTAATACCACCCATCTGAACGTCCTTGTCATAGGCGTTCCCTTCTCACGCGTCTCACGCGCACGGGGACCTTAAAAGGTTCCCATTCAGAAATATATGCACGCGACAAAACCAATCGAAGAAATTTCCGCTATTCTTTTCATCCATCATAAGATCCTGATATTTTTATCGTCAATGAGGCTTCATCTATTGAGTTCCCATAAATAGAACGGGTTACCTTCAAAAATTTCCATCACGATTTTCTAGACAAGGTCTTGCCCAATCCGTAGACTACGAAGCCAACGTTTCGATCCGCACCACCATCACACATGAGCGCTATCCAGGTCACCGGTCTTTCTAAAGCCTACGGGTTTTATCGTATTTTTGAAGAGGTGTCCTTCGCCATTAATCCAGGAGCCTGCTTTGCGCTGTTTGGCCCGAATGGCGCTGGGAAAACTACTCTCTTGCGAATCCTGGCCACCCTTCAAGCCCCATCTGGAGGACAGTTTACCATTTTTGGGCAAAACGGCGTGGCACAGAAAGACTCCGTCCGCGCCACCCTTTTGTTCATTGCCCATGGTTCGCATCTGTATGAAGAACTCACTGCCACCGAAAATTTACAATTTGCCCTAGCTTTACGAGGACAATCGCCCGACTCCTCTCACCTGAAACGTGCGCTGGATCGAGCAGGCATTGGGGCATATGGCAACCTCAAAATACGGCAATTTTCCGCTGGCATGAAAAAACGCCTAGCTCTCACCAAGGCCATTCTGGCTCAGCCCAAACTCTTGTTGCTGGATGAACCCTATAACGCCTTGGATGACGGAGGCGTGGCCATGACCAATCAGCTTATTCAGGATACCATGAAACGTGGCGGGACGGTGGTCATGACAACCCACGACCGAATCAAGGCCGCCCAAATTGCCACAGAGGGCGCTATTCTCCAAAATGGGCACCTCCAGCTCCTTTCTCCCGAACAATTGCAGTCCCATGTCCTTTCTTAAGACGATTTATTGGGTGGTCTGGAAAGACCTCGTTAGCGAATGGCGGACTCGAGAGACGATCTCCTCGATGTTGTTTTTCGCGCTCATCGTCATCCTGGTCTTTAGCTTCAGTTTTGCCATGGACCAGGACGCCGCCCGTCAATTGATTGCCGGAATCATTTGGGTGGCCTTCACTTTTACCGGCATTATCGGAATAGGCAAATCCTTTACTTCGGAATTGCAAAACGATTGCCTGGAATCCCTGCAAATGAGTCCCGTGCCCAAGGGAGCCATTTACCTCGGGAAGGTCACAGCCAATTTCCTGTTTATGCTAGCCGTCGACATTCTGTTATTTCCTCTCTTCGTGATCTTCTTCAACTTGGATGTCGTTGAAGGCCTCGGAACACTTTTCATCATATTTGTTCTGGCCACATTGGGCTTATCTGCGGTCGGCACCCTCTTTTCTGCGCTAACCGTGCAAATTCGAGCCAGGGAAGTCATGCTCCCCGTCTTGCTCTTACCCTTAGCCGTTCCGGTCATGATTGCCGCCGTCGAAGCCACGCGAGGCACCCTCAATGGCGACCCCTATGAATTCTATTCCCAATGGCTGCATCTGCTGGCCATCTTCGACATCATCTTTACCGTCGTCTCCTTCTGGCTCTTCGAATTCATTTTGGATAGTTAGAAATAAAATCCATTCGCATTTAAATCAACCATCAGGCCACGATATTTCCTTAATAGGTCCCAAAAACCATAAACCGTTAAGTTAAAGGTGGGAGAATTCAATCATCATGCGTAAACCGGATTTTCTGATTATTGGTGGTGGGGTTATCGGGCTGAGTATTGCTCGCCAATTAAAACACCTCTATACGGATTCGTCCGTGGTCATTCTTGAAAAAGAATCCGCCTGTGGGTTGCATGCCAGTGGCCGCAATAGTGGTGTACTTCATGCAGGATTTTACTATTCACCAGATAGTTTAAAAGCCCAGTTCACGCGCCAGGGCAATGAAAGACTTCGAGAGTATTGCAAAGAAAAAAATATTCACCTCAATCAGTGCGGGAAGCTCGTTGTCGCAAAAGATCATACTGAGCTTTCAGCGATGGATGAGCTCGTCAAACGAGGAAAGGCCAATGGCATTCCCCTACAAGAAATCACCGAGGCGGAGGCCAAGGAAATCGAGCCAAGGGTAAAAACGTGGGAGCGAGCCCTGTATTCTCCAACCACTGCCACCGTGGATCCTACCGAGGTAGTGAAGGCGATGGTGAATGATGCTCAACACGAAGGGGTGGAAATTCATTATGATAGCGGGTATCAGTCCAGACAGGGTGCTATGGTCCATTCCGCCAAAGACTCTTATGACGCTGGGTATATCGTAAATGCTGCTGGGTTATACGCGGATCACATTGCCCGGGATTTCGGGTTTTCCGAGCACTACCGTATTCTCCCATTTAAGGGACTTTATCTCTATTCCAATGAACCGCCAGGAACGATACGGACCAATATTTACCCTGTGCCTGATTTACGGAATCCTTTTTTGGGCGTCCATGTAACCGTTACCGCACAAGGGAAGGCTAAAATTGGCCCTACGGCGATTCCGGCCTTTTGGCGGGAACAATATGAGAGTTTTGGGAATTTTAAGCTTTCAGAATTAGTGGATGTGCTGGTTCGTCAGGCGGGATTATTTTTGTTTTCTGAATTTGATTTTAAGCGATTGGCGTTAGAAGAAATTCAGAAGTATTCCCGAACTCATTTAGTGAAACTCGCCACGACCTTAATGGATGGCATTACCCCTGAACGATATAAGACCTGGGGGAAGCCAGGCATTCGCGCTCAATTGCTTGATACAAAAAAACGAAAACTGGAAATGGATTTTGTTCTGGAAGGGGATTCTCGATCGATGCATATCTTAAATGCTGTTTCACCTGCCTTTACATGTTCGTTGCCTTTTGCTGAACATGTCTGTCAACAAATTCGCATTCAGTTAGGAAATGCATAAGTTCTTGAAACTTCCCAATAGATTGAGAACCTTCCAGAAATCTGTAATGCCGAGTAAAAAAAGTTCCATCAGTCATGTGACAAGAGCCCCTTGCGCTCCAATTCATGGACAATAATTAATGCGGCCTCTTCCGCCGTCTCTTTTGCCCCATCAATGATTAATTCCGCATCGTCCGGACGTTCATAGGGGGAATCAATCCCCGTGAAATTTTTGATTTCGCCGGCTCGGGCTTTTTTATAGAGACCCTTCACATCCCGACGTTCACACTCCTCTAGAGGTGTATCGATAAACACTTCTAGAAATTCCCCATCTTCTACCATAAGACGAGCCATTTCCCGTTCACTCCGAAACGGCGAGATAAACGAGACGAGAACAATCAGCCCCGCATCAAGCATCAATTTCGCCGTTTCCGACACCCGGCGAATATTCTCTACCCGATCAGCATCGGTGAAGCCCAAATCCCGATTGAGCCCATGCCGCACATTATCGCCATCCAACAAATACGTATGGCGCCCCAGTGAATGCAGTTTCTTTTCCACCAGATTAGCAATCGAGGACTTGCCGGCACCCGACAAACCGGTAAACCACAGGATGAAGGGAGTCTGCCCTTTCAGATCTGCTCGCGCCGCCTTATGAATATCAACGGATTGCCAATGAATATTATCAGCCCGGCGCAAGGCGAAATCGATCATCCCCGCAGCAATCGTGGCATTGGTAAAGCGATCAATCAGGATAAAGGAACCCGTGTGCCGATTTTCCTGATACGGATCGAATGACACCGGATGATCCAGCGAGAGATTGCAGATGCCCACGTCATTCAGTTCCAAGGTTTTCGTGGCCAAATGTTCCAGCGTGTTGACATTGACTTTATATTTCAACGTACTGACTTGCGCGGCCCTTGTCTGCAATCCAATCTTGATTATGTATTGACGACCAGGCAAGAGGGGTTCTTCATGCATCCAAATGAGCTTAGCTTCGAACTGATCGGCCGTGGCTGGACGAATGCGAGGGTCACTGAGTAATTCGCCGCGACTGACATCAATTGCATCGTGTAATGTCAACGTGACGGCTTGGCCTGCCACGGCATAGTCGACATCGCCGTCAAACGTCACGATCCGCTCTACGATGCTCGTTTGCCCGGAGGACGGCACGACCACAAGATCTCCAGGCCGAACAGTTCCACTCACAATGGTTCCTGAGAAACCCCGGAAATCAAGATGTGGTCGGTTGACCCACTGAACCGGCATTCGAAAGGGTTTCGTCGTCGCGTCTTGATGGATGGTGACCGTCTCTAAATAACTCATGAGCGTCGGCCCCTGGTACCAGGTGGTATTCACACTTCGATGAAGAACATTGTCGCCTTTCAGAGCCGACATTGGGATCGCCACCACCTCATCGAAACCTAAGGGGCTGGAGAACGCAGCATACTGGGTTTTAATGGTGTCAAATTGGGATTGCGAATAGTCCACCAAATCCATTTTGTTAATGGCGAGGATCACGTGTCTAATGCCCAACAATGAGAGGATATAGCTATGCCGCATCGTCTGCGTCAGCACACCTTTGCGGGCATCTATCATTATCACCGCCAGGTCAGCGGTAGAGGCCCCGGTCGCCATATTGCGTGTATATTGTTCGTGACCGGGCGCATCGGCCACAATGAATTTCCGTTTGTCAGTAGTAAAAAACCGATAGGCTACATCAATCGTGATGCCCTGTTCCCGTTCCGCTTGCAGTCCATCCATGAGCAAGGCATAGTCGATTTCACCCTGTTGCGTCCCCACTCGCTTACTTTCAGATTCCAGTGTGGCCAATTGATCGTCACAAACCAATTTGGAGTCCCAGAGTAATCGCCCGATAAGCGTGCTTTTCCCATCATCCACACTCCCACAGGTCATGAAGCGCAAGAGGCCTTGCTCGGCCTGAGCTGTGCCAGACGATTGAAAGCGACGAGGCATATCATGAGAGGAAGGAAACATTAGAAATATCCCTCTTGTTTTTTCTTTTCCATCGACCCGATCGCATCGCGATCGATCAGTCGCCCTTGACGTTCCGAGGTTCGTGAACACGCCATCTCTTGAATGATGTCCGGCAATGTTGAGGCGGTCGACTCAATCGCCCCGGTGAGGGGATAACAGCCAAGCGTCCGAAACCGCACGGATCGCATGACCGGCTTTTCATCAGGCCGGAGAGGGAGTCGGTGATCATCGACCATTATTAACATTCCATCCCGCTCGACCACTGGCCGTTCTTTCGCAAAATAGAGCGGCACAACAGGAATCTCTTCTTGATGGATATATTCCCACACGTCGAGCTCTGTCCAGTTGGACAAGGGAAACGCCCGGAGGCTTTCACCCTTTTGGACTCGAGTATTAAAAATATTCCATAACTCTGGCCGCTGTTTCTTGGGATCCCATCGATGAGTCGACGTACGAAATGACAACATGCGTTCTTTGGCACGCGAAGCTTCTTCGTCCCGCCGCGCCCCGCCAAACGCCGCATCAAAACCATATTTCTCCAGCGCTTGTTTCAGAGCCTCCGTTTTCATCACATCAGTATACAGCGATGATCCATGGGTAATAGGGCTCACGCCTTGTTCCAGTCCGCTTGGATTGGTATGTACAATCAATTCAAGATCATAGTCGGCTACAATCTTTCCTCGGAACTCAATCATTTCTGAAAACTTCCATGTCGTATCCACATGCAAAAGAGGAAAGGGCAGCTTGGAGGGATAAAACGCCTTGCGGGCAAGGTGCAGTAGGACTGACGAATCCTTGCCTATCGAATAGAGCATCACCGGATGGTCACATTCGGCCACGACCTCACGAAAAAGATAGATGCTTTCGGCTTCGAGCTGCTGTAAATGGGAGGAAGTGGTTATGCTCATCTTGTGACGCTTAGACTCTCCATGATGAACCAACTCATTTTAACGTAACACAAAAAAGATAATAAGAGAGTATGTTGATCGTTGAGAAAGGTAGATTCTTAAATTAGAAGCTTTGCCCCCCGACTTATAGTGGCTGTCTTTGTCAGATCAAGGTAGGACTTTTCGCCCCTATCCCACCATAAATATCATTCGGCCCCAAGAATAAGAAGCTTTAGTGATCAGTGTGAAAGTATGGGTCTCCCCCCTAGGAGCCTGTCGGACTTAGGAAGAATCG
>CBDUWS010000073.1:0-7473 GCA_965370985.1 uncultured bacterium | reverse complement strand
CGAATCGAAGGTCAGGTTGAAGAGGTGTTTGTGCAATTAGGAAATCATGTGAAAAAAGGTGATCCATTACTCGCCATTGGGAGTCTCAAGTTGGACGAATTGGTGCAGGAATTTTTGGTTTCGAAAGTCCAGGTTGATCTTCGTCAAGCCAACTTTGAACGAACGAAAAGACTGCATGCTGAACAAATCGTGTCTGAACGGCGTCTGATGGAAGATCAGGCTCAGTATTTTGAGTCTAAGACTATCAATCAGCATGTCACGGAAAAACTTCAGAACATGGGGTTGTTGCAAAAAGATTTGAACGACTTGCTGCACAGCCATACCATGGAGGGCCATCGCTATATTATTAAGTCTCCATTGACCGGAATCATTTCGGAGCAATCCGTTGTCCTTGGGCAGGGTGTCAGTACTGCCGATCAACTCTTTGAGGTTGTGGACACTCGCCAAGTCTGGGTCTTTGCCAATCTTCCAATTGAACAGGCACAACGATTCAAAGAAGGTGACCGCGGTACCATCCTTGCCAAAGGCCGTGAACCGATTGAAGCGCCTTTAGCCTATATCGCGCCTGTGGCGGATAAAGCGACGCTGACCATCCAGCTTCGGTTCGATGTCGATAATCGGCAGGGTCTTTTAAAACCTAACGAATACGTGGAGGTTCGTTTGGAAGAAGGGGCTTCGTCCATTCTGGCTATCCCTGTGACCGCGCCAACCTTAGTCGAAGGAGTTCGGGGCGTTTTTGTGAAACACAATAATGACTATACGTTTACCCCCGTGAAGCTTGGCCAAGAAAGTGATGGATGGATAGAAGTGACCGAAGGTCTCACGACTGGAAATGAAGTCGTCATTGAAGGTGTGTTTGATTTGAAAAACGCCCTCCTTAAAGATTCAATCGCAGGGGATTGACCCTACATTTCATGGAAAGAATACTCACCCTCTCTCTTCGTTATCGCTTCTTCACACTCGTGGCCCTTCTTCTGGTCATAGGAACGGGTGTGTATTCGCTTGGGGAGTTGCCTATTGATGCGGTGCCTGATCTGACACCCGTGCAAGTCCAGATTCTTACCCGTGCTCCCGCCTTAGGCCCTGTAGAAGTCGAGCAATTCGTCACCTTTCCCATTGAAACGAACTTGAGCGGACTCCCTGGCCTCAAAGAACTTCGCTCGATTTCTCAATATGGTATTTCAGTCGTGACGGCAATTTTTGAAGATCATTTAGATTTGTACTTTGTACGCCAACTTGTGAACGAACGATTGGCGATTGCAGTCGAACAGATTCCCTCAGAATATGCGCGTCCCATGATGGGGCCGCTCACCACTGGGCTTGGTGAAGTGTATCAATTTACGCTTAGCGGCGGGGGGTATAGCCCCATGGAGTTACGCACGTTGTTGGAATGGGATATTGGGCGTCGCCTTCGTTCGGTCCCCGGCGTGGTTGAGGTGAATATTTGGGGAGGGCGGGAAAAACAATTTCAGGTGATGGTGGATCCCCAAAGACTGCTGGCGATGAAACTTTCTCTCAAAGATGTCTATGAAGCTTTAAAGCGAAACAATGCCCTGGCTGGTGGGGGCTATATTGTGCACGAACGGGAACATTTTCTTATTCGCGGCGAGGCCATGGCCAAGGGTGTGACAGATCTCGGAAAAATTCTTGTGAAGCATGCACCTGGCGGGATTCCTATATTTATTAAAGATGTGGCCCTTGTGCAAGAAGGCGCCAATCTCAGAATCGGTGCTGCCACAAGAATGGGGGAAGAAGAGACCGTCATTGGCATGGTGCAAATGTTGGCCGGAGCCAATGCCGAACATGTGGTGGAGCAAGTCAAAACGCGCGTGCAGGAAATTCAAGCCTCCTTACCCGCTGGTGTGGTCATTGAACCGTACTACGATCGTTCAATTTTTGTCTCTCAGGTGATACGCACGGTTCAAAATAATCTGTGGGAAGGCGGATTACTCGTCATTGCCATTTTATTTATGTTCTTGGGAAATTTCCGATCGGGGCTGATCGTCGCGGCGGCCATACCCATATCTATGCTCATCGCGTTTACCGGTATGCTCAAGACCGGCATTTCCGGAAACCTCATGAGCCTGGGCGCAATCGACTTTGGACTGTTGGTGGATGGGTCGGTCGTGATGATTGATAACATCATCCGCAAATTGGGAAACCTCAAAGATCGCTCCGTGGAGGCTAGAGCCCAAGGTATACACGATGCAGCGAAAGAAGTGTTGCGCCCCATTACGTTTGCCATAGGTATTATTATCTTGGTCTATCTTCCCATTCTGACTCTCACGGGGGTGGAAGGGAAAATGTTTCGCCCCATGGCCTTTACGGTCATCTTAGCCCTCATCGGGTCACTCATCTTTACCGTGGCTGCCGTCCCGACTCTCGCATTTTGGTTTGCCAAAATTAAACCGAACCAAGAAGAAACCTGGCTGCTTCGATCACTCCGCACGATCTATGAGCCCTTTCTTCGCTTCTCAATGAGCAAGCCACTATTGGCTGCAGTGTCCGCCATCATATTGTTTGTGGGCAGTCTGTTCGTTGGTACGTCCTTGGGGGTCGTTTTTATGCCTCGCTTGGATGAGGGAGACTTGGCTATTCAAGTGTGGCGTTTGCCGAGCGTGTCTCTTGATGAATCCGTGGCTACTGCACTTCAGGTGGAAACGAGTCTTCGAAAATTCCCCGAAGTCATTAAAGTCGTCTCTCGAACAGGAAGCCCTGAAGTCGCCACTGACCCTATGGGTATCGAACTCTCAGATGTCTTCGTCATCTTAAAGCCAAAGAGTGAATGGGTCAGTGCCCGGACCAAAGACGAACTGATCGAGAAAATGAGGCAGGCCATTATGGAGTCGGTGCATGGGGTGGGTCTTGGGTTTACCCAACCAATTGAAATGCGATTCAACGAACTCATTGCAGGAACGCGATCGGACATTGCCGTGAAAATATTCGGGCAGGATCTCTCTGTTCTTCGCAAGCATGCCGAACAAGTCGCTTCCGTCTTACGAAGTATTCCAGGGGCGGCCGATGTCAAAGCCGAGCAGGTGTCAGGCGTTCCGCGGATTCGTATTATCGTGGATCGAGACCAAATTGCGCGCTATGGCATTAATGCTGATGAGGTGTTGACTTATGTTCAAACCGCCCGTGCGGGTCAACATGTGGGAACCATTTTTGAAGGGGAACGTCGTTTTGCTCTGGTCGTGCGTCTGACTGACCAATCTTCGTCCAGCCCTGCGGCTCTTCGAAATTTACTTATCCCAACTCCGCATGGCGAATTAGTGCCGTTATCCCGCATCGCGCAAGTGGTGGTGGATGAAGGCCCGGCTCAGATTAGCCGCGAAAATAACCATCGCCGAATCGTGGTGGAATTGAATATTCGAGGCCGAGACTTAGGTGGATTTATGGCCGAAGCGCAAAAAACTATTCGGGAAAGGGTGTCGCTTCCTCCCGGATACTATCTGGAATGGGGAGGTCAATTTGAACACCTGGAGGAAGCTACACAACGCTTAACCCTCATTGTCCCTGTCACGTTGCTTCTGATCATTGGCATGCTCTCACTCATATTTGGCACGCTGAGACCGGCCTTTCTTATTTTCCTCAATGTTCCCTTAGCCCTGTCAGGAGGAATCTTTGCCTTGTGGATTCGCGGACTTCCTCTAAGCATATCGGCCATTGTGGGCTTCATCGCGTTATTTGGCATTGCCGTGCTTAATGGGGTGGTCTTAGTTTCACGAATCCGTACGTTAGAGGGACAGGGTCTATCAATTGAACAGGCCGTTACTCAAGGAGCTTTAGATCGACTCCGTCCTGTGTTGATGACCGCGTTAGTGGCAAGCCTTGGATTTCTTCCCATGGCTTTAGCCACCTCCATGGGCGCGGAAGTCCAACGTCCACTGGCCACGGTCGTGATCGGTGGCTTAGTCACCTCCACTGCCCTCACATTGTTAGTCATTCCTGCTGTGTATCGATATTTTTGTCCCAGGAGGCACCATGAACCGAGCACCATCTCTTAACTTGTTCAACTCATTGGCATCATGGCTACTCATCGGTGGTGTCTGCATGTGGGCGATAGGCGGAACAGCGGCCTGGGGGGAAGATCGCAAAGTCCCGTCCTATACATTGCAAGAAGTTATCGATCTGACACTGACACATAATCCCATCATCGAACTGGGCAAAGGCATCATCGAAGAAAAGGCAGGCGAAGAAGTCACCGCCCAATCGTACCCGAATCCTACGTTTGGCGTGCAAAGCGGTTACGGAAGAGTTCGCGATCCCCGAGGTACCTCATTGATCGAACGATATTTTTCGCTTAGCCAACCCCTGGAATGGCCAGCTACTCGCGCCGCCCGCCAACAGGCCGCGGAGGCTGACGTCAGGAGCGCGCATGCTGGCTTCGAAGAAACCCAAATCAATGTGAAAGCCAGAGTGAAGCGAAGATTTTTTGAATTACTCTTAGCCGAGACGCTAGCTGACCTGGCTTCGCGACTGTTGAACACCGTAACCGAGTTGGAGCGAGCAGTGAAACGTCGCGTGGAATCGGGAGAAGCCCCTCCTTTTGAACTCGTGAAAGTCAATGTGGAATCGCTGCAAACCCAAAAACAGGTGAGTCAAACCAAAGGGAAGGTTCGAACGAACCAAGTAGCCCTTAATCAGCTCACGGCTGGAAATCTCGGGAAGGCCTTTGCCATTCAAGGAGATTTTGAGTCAGTGAAAGGCCAATTGAATGAACAGAGCCTGATAGAAGATGCGTTTCAACATCATCCTGAAGTCCGAAAGTTTAAACAATTGATTGAAGTGGCCGGTGCCCACTACAACCAGGAGCAACATGCCCGTATTCCTAATGTCACCATTAGCGGAGCGTTTCAACGGGATGCCGGTCGGAAAGGGTTTCTCGGAGGGCTCTCCGTTCCCTTACCGCTCTGGAATCAGCGGCAGGGGGGAATTGCCAAAGCTTTAGGTCTTCGTCGTCAGGCAGAAGCTAACCTCAGGCAAGCTCAAATTTCCCTCAGAAAAGGGATCACGGAACACGTACAAATTTCGAAGACGGCCTCGACCCAGATCAGTACATTCGAGCAAGGTTTGTTGAAGCAAGCCAAAGAAGCCGTTCGCATTGCCCGAACGAGTTTTACATTTGGTGAAGCCAGCTTGCTCGATGTGTTAGATGCCCAGCGAATGTTATGGCAAACCTTTCAAGGGTATGCATACGCACGGTTTGATTTAGCTATTGCCCTCACAGAATTAGAGCGATTAGTAGGAAAAGAGTTATAGGGGCTTTTGGATGGAGAAATTGAGTAGGGGAAGTATACGTGGTTTGAGGCTCACTGGCATATTCACGTGCGCACGCTAATTCTCCTTTAATCCGTTTCATCTTGAATAATCCAAAGTTTACTTCGAGCGGGCTTCCATTGAGAAGTTTTGCCCATCCGTACCTCCTCATGTGAATGAATTATGAACGAGAATATCAAGGGAGTGATCCTCCAGCATTCACAGAATATGCGGACATTCATTGCCATTGCTGATCAGAAATTTTGGCAGAGTGTCCGAATATAGGCTGACTAATGGAGAAGCATTCAAAGACCAACAGATTTGAGAAACATCCTAAAACAGTATTAGTGCTTATCCTGGTCTCGGTTGTATTCGTGGCTGATATTGCTCTCACGGGGGTTTATCATCTTCAAAAATACGGTACCGTTCATAAGTATGAAGATCGAAGAGCTCTACGAGAACCATCTCCAGTTTTTCACCATACGCTAAAAATGAATGGTCAGCAGGTAGACCAGAAATGGGGCCATCTTTCCAATCAGCTTTATACGAATTCGCTCGGATTCAAAGATCAGAGAATTCGACAAGTTCCGCTAGTGTCCTCCAATTATCGATTTCTTTTTATTGGGGATTCGTTTACAGAGGGGGTTGGGTTTGAATATGAAAAGACCTTTGTTGGACTCGTTGATGCGGCTCTGGCGAATGATCATATTGAAGTATTCAATGCGGCTGTCTCATCCTATTCGCCGGCCATTTATTTTAAGAAGATCGAGTATTTACTAGAGACGGTGGGAGTAAACTTTGACCATGTGATCGTCTTCCTTGATATTTCTGATATAGAGGATGAAGAAAAACGCTACGAGATTCGTGACGGACGAGTGGTGGGGCTTATCAGTCAGCCCTCGAGGATTAAAGATTTTGTGTATGAGTATACTGGGCTGATAAAAAATATTTGGATCTTGGTTGTCAAAATACAAACGACCTTGGTGAAGGATTTAGAGACTCTTCGTTCTCCGGAAGAACAAAGGTATGGGATCAATCGGCGCCGAAGTTTATGGACGATCAACAATAAAGTTTTTCAAGAATATGGGAGCAGTGGGCTGGAGAAGGCGCGGCATCATATGGATTTGCTCTATCAACTACTTCAGCAACATAATATAGAGATGACCATTGCGGTGTATCCCTGGCCAGACCAGATCTTCCATGCTGATTTGCATTCTCGCCAGGTCACCTTTTGGGAAAAATGGGCAAAAAAACATTCTGTGGTATTTTTTAATTTCTTTCCCTCGTTCATTTCGCCTGAGACAGATCCTAAGGAAGTTATCAGAAATAATTTTATTGAAGGCGATGTGCATTGGAATGAAACGGGACACGAGGTTGTAGCGCGAGAACTTTATGCCAAAATTCGAGAGGCTTTCCCGAAGCTCTGGTACAAAAAATAGGCAGGAACACGAAAATAAAAAGGTACCAAGAACTAAGGTCTTGAATCTAATTGAAGCATTAGATACACAACGCGTATTATGGCAAACTTTTCAAGGATATGCCCATGCATGGTTTGATTTAGCTATTGCCCTCACAGAATTAGAGCGATTAATCTGAAAGGAGTCATAGGAGAAAGCTTGTGTCATAGAATGAGGGAGCATACGAATTCGAAAACTCCATTGCTGAAAAATCTAAAAAGTTTTATGTTCTGAAGATATTATAAAGTTGGCAAGCTGACCGTAAATACAGATCCTTTCCCTACCTCGCTCCGCACATTGATCGTTCCATGATGGGCTAAAACAATTTCCTTGGCGATGGCCAAGCCTAGTCCAGTCCCACCACTTTCTCTGTCTCTTGCACGATCAGCTCGATAGAAGCGTGTAAATATATGAGGAAGGTGTTCCGTTCCTATTCCTGACCCAGTATCTTCCACCGTGAGCAACACAGTATTCTCAGAGGATTGCAAGGTCACCGTCACTGATTCACCCTGTGACGTATGGCGTATGGCATTATCGAGTAAATTAATCACGAGTTGTTTCAGTTGGCCTGCATCTCCTAGAATTTTCGGAACTTCCTGAATGCGAGCTGTGAATAGACATCCTTTTTCCTCTGCGAGAACGGATAATTCCGAAACAAGTTCTTTGAGCAAGGGTTCCAAAAGTACAGGTTTACGGTCAATTGGAGGGTGCTCTCCTGAAAATTGAGTGAGGGTCAGTAGCGACTTGACTAGCCGGG
>CBDUWS010000072.1:0-7478 GCA_965370985.1 uncultured bacterium | reverse complement strand
GAAGCCTTTGAACAAGCTGCCTTGGCTTTGACGGCCGTTACCGTGGATCCAGATCGCATCCATCCTCATCTCAAGAGGACCTTCTCCTGTGAAGCCCCGGATGATGAATTGTTACTCGTGGATTGGTTGAATGCCCTGGTATGTGAAATGGATACAGACAAGATGGTGTTCACTCGTTTTCATGTCATGCTCAATAACCATCAGATGGAAGCTACGGCCTGGGGGGAACATTTTGATCGGTGCCGGCACGAGCCGGCAGCGGAAGTAAAAGGCGCAACATACACGGAACTTTCGGTGCACCAGCTCCCAAACAGATCTTGGGTGGCGCAATGTGTTGTCGATGTCTGAAATGAGCCCCTAAACATGGACCTTTCTCTCCTAACACCAGTTTCTGAGCATGAGTGGCACATTCTCCCTACCAGGAATATGAGGGTCCCCGGGATTATATATGCCAGTGAACCCTTAGTTCGGGAGATGGATCACAAGGTCTATGAACAGATCACTAACGTGGCGACTCTCCCAGGCATCGTACAAGCCTCCTATGCCATGCCCGATGCGCACTGGGGCTATGGTTTTCCGATTGGAGGCGTGGCTGCCTTTGACGCTGATCGAGGTGGTGTGGTTTCTGCGGGTGGTGTGGGATTCGATATTTCTTGCGGCGTTCGAACGCTGTATACCGGCCTCCAGAGAAAGGATATCGAACCGGTCAAGCAAGAGCTGGCCGATATTCTTTATCAGAACGTGCCTGCCGGTGTCGGAAGTACCGGGCGCCTTCACCTCGATACCAAGGGGATGGATGCCATGCTGTCCGGAGGCGCGCAGTGGGCTATCAAACAAGGTTACGGTCATCCCAAAGACTTGAACCGGATTGAAGAGCACGGCTGTATGCAGGGAGCCCTGCCACATTGTGTCTCAGAGAAAGCGAAACACCGTCAGCAGGATGAAATGGGCACGTTGGGCTCAGGCAATCATTATTTGGAAATTCAAGAAGTGGTGGAAACCTTTCATGATCCTTTGCCGGAGCAACTTGGCATTCACACCGGGGATATTCTTGTCAGTATTCACTGTGGATCTCGAGGACTTGGACATCAGATCGGCACAGAGTTTCTTAAGAAGATGGTCGTGGCGGCTAGCCACTATGGCATCTCTTTGCCTGACCGCGAATTGGCCTGCGCCCCGATTGACTCTCCCTTAGGCCAAGAATATTTGGGGGCCATGCGTGCCGCCATTAATTGCGCATTCGCCAATCGACAGATCGTCACCCACCTCGTTCGCCTGGCGTTTTCAGAGATCTTTCCTCAGGTTGAATTACCCCTGATATACGATGTGTCTCATAACACCTGTAAGGTAGAGGAGCACACGGTGAATGGTCATACAAAACGATTGTTTGTTCACAGAAAAGGAGCCACCCGGGCATTCGGACCCGGACATCCGGACATTCCCCCCGATCTCCAGACCTTCGGTCAACCGGTCCTCATCGGCGGCACCATGGGCACCTCCTCTTATTTGTTGGTGGGGACGGCGGAAAGCATGGCACTGGCCTATGGGTCAGCCTGTCATGGAGCAGGGCGCCGCATGAGCCGTCACCAAGCCACCAGACAGTGGAAGGGAGGGGCGGTGATTGAAGATTTAGCGAAGGAAGGGATCCTCATCCGCAGTCCTTCCAAGCGGGGGGTAGCTGAAGAGGCCCCAGGAGCCTATAAGGATGTGACCGCAGTTGTTGATGTCGCTGAGGCAGCACAGTTAGCTCGTAAGGTTGCCCAAATGCGCCCTTTGATATGCATTAAAGGATAGGAGTGAGTATCCAAAGATTTATGGGAGTTAGGCAGCATCGCCATCGCTAATCAAAAAGAGGGGAACCTACCATGGAACAAGCACATCAAAAAAGCATTCTTCTCCAGATCTTGGAAGCTTTTACAAAAGGATTAACGACGGTAAAGGAAGCGATTCATCTATTGAAATCGGCAAAAGATCAGTTGCCACCAGGTGAAGCACAACATGCCATTCATGAAAAGATTGAGGAAGCCGAAAGGGCGATCCAGCTTGGTCATGCGGAAATGGGGCAATCCTTAGGATTTCAACTCTGTCACTGTACATGGCCTCCTCAATTGATGGCCAGCAGCGCTTATTCTGAAGAAACCCATGTTGAACAATTCACATGCCCAAATTGTGGGAAAACGGTTTCTCTCTCCAATCGTAAAAACCCAAGTGAAAAAGTCACAGCCTTTGATCCATATGATGTGTATTAACAGCATTCCCCGAAAAACTTGCGACCCGGAGCTATCTAATCATGACCGTCAAAACCTCGCAGGCCACCTATATACGCTGGTTTGAAGAAATCAGCGCAGAGGATATTCCGTTTGTTGGCGGAAAGAATGCTTCCCTCGGCGAAATGTATCAAGCCTTAACGCCACGGGGAGTCAAGATCCCCAATGGATTTGCTATTACCGCTGAGGCCTACCGATATTTTCTTCGTGAAGCCAAACTTGATTCGACGATTCATGAAATCCTGAGAGATCTCGATACCAATGATCTCGGAAATCTCCGCCAACGGGGCAGTCGAGTTCGTCAAGCTATTCTTGGCTCAGCTCTCCCCTCTGACCTTGAAAACCTCATCACCATTGCATACCAAGAGTTGAGTGAAGGGCTTACAGGGCCTGCGGATGTTGCTGTTCGGAGCAGCGCCACGGCAGAGGATTTGCCCGATGCCAGTTTTGCAGGGCAACAGGAAACCTACCTGAATGTCCAGGGGGATCTTTCATTGCTGGAAACCTGCAAACGATGTTTTGCTTCGTTGTTCACCGATCGGGCCATTTCCTATCGAGTCGATAAAGGGTTTGACCATTTTCAAATCGCCCTTTCTATTGGTGTGCAGCAGATGGTGCGTTCCGATCTGGCGGCGGCAGGAGTCCTATTCACGATTGATACCGAAACCGGCTTCCCTGATGTGGTTCTGATCAACGCCTCCTACGGGCTTGGGGAAAACGTCGTTCAGGGAACTGTCAATCCGGATGAATATTATGTGTTTAAACCAACTCTCAAGCAGGGCTTTCGGCCAATCCTTCACAAAATTTCCGGGAGCAAAGAGTTCAAACTGATTTACGATATCGGGGGAAGCAAGATGGTCAAAAACGTGCCGGTCTCTCTTGAGGACCGAAGCCGTTTTGCCATTACTGATGAAGAAATTCTGACGCTCGCCCGATGGGGTTGCATTATTGAGGACCATTACAGTGCGAAGAAAGGCCGCCCCTGTCCCATGGACATCGAATGGGCCAAGGACGGGCAGACGGGAGATCTGTTCATTGTGCAAGCCAGGCCCGAAACAGTTCAATCAGGAAAAGACCCCGATGTATTGGAAACCTATCACCTGACGCAGCGGGGACCGGTTCTCATTCAAGGACGGAGTGTGGGAGAGAAAATTGGACAGGGACCGGTTCGGGTGATTAAACATGTCGAAAATCTCCAAGACTTTCAAAATGGAGACGTGTTGGTCACGGACAAAACCGATCCGGATTGGGAACCCATCATGAAAAAGGCGGCAGCCATCGTCACGAATCGCGGGGGACGGACCTGTCATGCGGCGATCGTCAGTCGGGAACTCGGGCTTCCGGCCATTGTCGGTACAGAGCGGGCCACCGATGTTCTCAAGGATGAACAAATGGTGACGATTTCCTGTGCGGAAGGCGATACAGGATTCATCTATGAAGGGAAACTGCCTTTTGAAGTCGAACGAGTCCCTCTCAAAAATCTTGGCCGCCCGAAAACCAAGGTCATGATGAACGTTGCAAACCCTGAGGAAGCTTTTTCGCTTTCCTTCATTCCTAATGATGGAGTAGGGCTGGCTCGTGAGGAATTTATTATCAACACCTTCATTAAGATCCATCCCCTGGCGCTGCTGGCGTACCAAAACCTGGAAGATGCCAGCGTAAAAGCTCAGATTGATCAGCTCACCACGACTTACACGGACAAAACGCAGTACTTCATAGACAAACTCGCTCAAGGGGTTGGCATGATCGCTGCGGCGTTTTTCCCCAAAGATGTCATTGTCCGCATGAGCGACTTTAAGTCGAACGAATATGCCAATTTAATTGGTGGGAAAACCTTCGAACCGTCTGAAGAGAATCCCATGATCGGATTCCGTGGCGCCTCCCGTTACTATGATCCCCGATATCGTGAAGGTTTTGCCTTGGAATGTCAGGCCATGAAACAGGTCAGAGAGGACATGGGCCTTACCAACGTCAAACTCATGATTCCTTTTTGCCGAACCGTTGAGGAAGGGAAACGAGTGCTGGAGGAGATGGCAAAACACGGGCTTCAGCGTGGAGAAAAGGGATTGGAAGTCTATGTCATGTGTGAAATCCCCAGTAATGTCATCCTGGCTGAGGAATTTGCGGAAATCTTCGATGGGTTTTCTATCGGATCCAATGATCTGACCCAACTCGTGCTTGGCGTGGATCGGGATTCAGAAATCGTGGCCCATGTTTTTGATGAGCGCAATCCGGCCGTCAAACGTTTTATCGCATCCGTGATTAAGGCGGCCAAAGCCAAAGGACGAAAGATCGGCATCTGCGGCCAAGCCCCAAGCGATTATCCGGAATTTGCACAATTCCTTGTCGAGCAAGGGATCGATAGTATCTCGCTCAATCCTGACTCCGTATTGAAAACAACGGTGAAAATCCTGGAGGTGGAGAAAAGTCTGGGTCAGTAGAAAGAAAGTCAAACACAAATACTCGTTCGTGAATACATAACAGGAAGAAGAGTTATCAATCCTTATCAATTTCTTTAGAAATATTTAGACTGTATCTTTTGGATAGTATCTGATGAATGGCGAACTTGTTGATTGCTGAGAACGGCGTGTGCGCTGTCATTCCCGCGCCTCTCTCTGTCATTTCCGTGCCTCTCTCTGTCATTCCCGCGAAGGCGGGAATCCAGGTTTCCCAGTCACAAAGATGGATACCCGCCCCCAACTCCGATAAAAGTGGTTGTTACGATATATTCTTTTTCTTCAGTATTTCCCCCAGTCCCTTCTATAAATTCATCCGCATTGCAAAACTTGGGGTTTTTTAGATGCCGCAAGGCTAGAAGAGTTTTTTGACCAGACGGTCATGGAGTCTGTGTTTCGGAAACCCCACGAAAAAGAATTTCCTACACGGGTGTTGCGACAGTTGCCGTTGTTCCCGCCGTGACGATTGGCATATCCAAAACAATATCAGAATAGGGAACACGGGGAGTTACCTTCCCGTCAGGGCATTTCTTCAAGCGCACCAGTCCGTAATGTTCCAGAGTTTTCAGCGTTCTGGAAAGATTGGATTTTTCCCGACCTGAAAGGCTCGCCAGTTCCGTAATGGATTCTGGTTCGGCTTGCGCAATGAGTCCAAGAAGAGCTCTGTTTCGGTCAGAAAGCACACGAGCAAAGCTCTCCATAGAGGTAAACCAGACTTTTGGTTCTGATCGCCCAGGGGTGTACTGACCCCGCGCAATAGCCATGGTACGGGTTTTCATCTTTTCATAACTTGTAATGCCAATTTTTAATGGTTTCATGGGAGCACTCCTTTTTCTTGTAGCACCGAATCGACTTCTTCCCAGAAGTCAACTATTAACGCGACAGCATTCTGGTAGTCATAAGGCCGGACAGTGCGGAGCCTGTGCTTGTGGTCATGCTGTTTAGGCCTATTACTTCCTGGACTATGAGAGGTTCGAACCGGATGGGCATTATCAAATCCCACGAGACGTTCTCCGTCTGCACCATGTAGTGTAAGAGAGTAGTTGAGTCCGTGTGGTCGTTCCGATGACGGATCCACTCGTCTGACAGAGAATTTCACCCAGTACTTTCCTGCTCGATCGACCACGTAGATCTGTCCATCCAGATCAAGCAGGGTATCCAGCCCAGAATCACGTATAAACTTGCTCACCATTAAGGTTATCAGTAAATGATAACTCAGTCAATAATTACTTCTTCCTCTATTTTTCCAGGCTCCTCAAGTCCCCGGGAAATAGGCCTATCCGTTTCAACGACTGGATTCGCGACAAAATAATAGTGGAGAGATATTCTTGATCTCTCCCTTTTATTAGACGTAAAGGTAATCGAAGTTCAGGAGGAGGAACAGAAAATTTTCACCTTCGCATGCAACTCGTCCTGAATGGTTATTACGATATATTTTTTTCTTCAGTATTTCCGCCTGCCCCTTCTATAAATTCATCCGCATTGAAATACTTGAGTTTTTTAGATACCGTACGGCTTGATGATTTTTTTAACCATGCGGCCATGTGATGGATCATGCTCCGCTTTCGCAGGCTGCAATCAGGGACCTTACGCCTTCGCCTCAGTCAGCCACAAATGAGAGAAAGGCTATGATTTCCCACGAACTCCTGCGTGACAGAGGGATTCTTATCGTAAAACCTGAGGGCCCACTCGAAAAAACAGATTTCGAGACTCTTGCCAGAGAAGTGGATCCCTACATCGAAGCGCAAGGCAAACTGAATGGCCTCCTGATTTCCGCCAAGTTGTTTCCAGGCTGGAAGGACTTTGCGGCTCTGGTGTCCCATTTGAGATTCGTGAAGAACCATCATCAGAAAATCAGGAAAGTGGCCGCCGTGACAGACAGCGGTTTTCTTTCCATTATGCCGCACATCGCCAATCATTTTGTGGACGCCGAAGTACAACATTTTGATTATGGCGACAAGGACCGTGCACTCGACTGGCTTAGCGAATCGAATGGATAGGGCCTCTCCATAGGGTTCATGAGACCCGGCAAAGTGGAGCATTCTTCGTCATCCCCGACAGTTGTTATCGGGGATCCATCTTCCCATCTTTGTCCTCCCCTCGGCTCTTTAGCGCGAATCCATCTTTGTTTCTAAATCCCTTGCACCAAATCTTCCAAACACCGACACCCACCCTACCGACAAAACTTCAGGAACAATAATTCTGTACTTTATTCAATGGGTTAGGTCGCATGGCCAAGGACTAAGGGTATTTCTTTTTCTCAAAGTTCAATAAAATGTAGACAAAAGGTGTAATTATTTGTATTCTTAGGCATGGCTTTCAGGAGGTAGAAAGATGATTGAAGATCATGGAACATTAAAAAAATGGGGGGCAGGCGGGCTCTGCTTTCCTATCAGCAAAACTGTCCGCCAGATTCTTCATTTGGAAGAAGGCACACCAGTCAAATACAAAGTCACGGCAAAAGGATTTTATGTCGAGCCGGAAGTAATAGATGAAAAACCCTTGTTCCCAATGTCTTTGGATGAATTAGTAAAAGGGCTGACTCCCGAAAAGGCGCATACAGATTTATTGAGTACGCCGCTTGACAGTGAGATCCCTGACTATGAGTAAGGCCTATATTCCTGATCGTGAGGATATTGTCTGGCTGGATTTTGACCCGACAAAGGGCAAGGAAATTGGAAAGTACCGACCGGCCCTGATCCTGTCATACAAAGCGTATAATAAAGCCACAGGGCTTGTAATATGCTCTCCGGTC
>CBDUWS010000071.1:0-7590 GCA_965370985.1 uncultured bacterium | reverse complement strand
CTTGGAAAAGACATGTGTCTTTGGCGAAGGAAGCTCTAAAAGATCGTCTTCAGAGGAAATTTGTGTGACCTCCATGGTGTTGGATGGCAGAGGGCAATGGGTAGGTCTCTCTGTGGTTTTTATCTAATAGCGAGTGGTTGCTGTCAGTTAAAGGATAAGGAGTAATGTGCAGAGTTGGTTTTTTGTCTCAATCGTTGAGGAGGATTGATTGAAAACTAAGGGCTCGCGAAATAATAACTTCCCCTTTTCGCATCCCACCTTCAGGCCATCTTGGGTCGATCTTCACTCGTAAAATCCTCAGCGTAGGCCTTGCTACGCCTGTGGTTTTGCTCCCTCAGATCGATCCAATCTGACCCAAATCTGGGCGCGAATTCTAGGAAGTTATTGTTTCGCGAACCCTAAGGATCAACCAACTCCCAACATTCTCAATGGAAAAGAATGTTTTTGGCCTGTGGGGAAGGGGAATCTTTAAAACGGTCAAGATCTAATCGTACAAATCCCAGGCCAGCGACACACAGTTCAAAATTGGTCGACAACTCTTGGAACAACGAGGGTGGGTTTTTGGCCTGAGGGTCTTGGTGTGTGGCCACAATGCCGTAGGATCGTTTGCCGGCTTTGACGTAATCGACTAAGAAATCTTTATGATGGATTAGCCCGGAGCATTTGATGCGGCTGCAATACTCTGGAAATATTCCGGCTAGAAATAAGGTCAAATCGCCGATGTGCCGGTGAATATCGCATTCTTTTTCTATAGAAGAATGCTGGCTATTGGCTTCTGTTTCGTATAACAGTTCGACGACCGTTTCGACGGGTTCACCCTCGTGGTTTTTGATGCGGGTGAGTTGATCAGTATGAATAAACTCCAGAAGTAGATTGGCGACATAGTCGGTCACTTGAAAATTTGGCCAGCCCAACGCTTCGGAAAAATTTCGTTCGGTCAATCGACCAAATAATTGCTTCAGCGGATGTTGATCAGGGATTGGCGTCATCAAGCTCCTCCCTCCTCTTCTCCGATTCCGGGGTTTCTATGCGTATCCCATTGAATAGTCCTATCGGCCTAAGGGTCAGCGCCCTTAACCTTTTCCTCTATTTTCTTTGGTGCGGCTGTTAAGAATTAACGTGATCGGTCCCTCATTGTCCAGGCTGACGATCATCGATGCACCAAATCGTCCACCCTGAACGGGGAGCCCTAACGCTTGGAATTGTTCAAGTACGTTCTGATAGTACCGTCGTGCCTCTTCAGGTGGGGCTGCCTCTTCGAAGCTGGGACGCCGCCCTTTGGCGGTGTTGGCCAGTAGGGTGAATTGAGAGACCAGGAGCAGTTCACCATGGATATCATGAAGTGAATGATTCATGTGGCCCTGAGTGTCCGTAAAGATTCGCAGTTGAGGGATTTTTTCAACCATGAACCGTATATCGGAGTCGGTATCTCCCCTCGCCACCCCTAACAACACCAAAAGTCCTTGGCCAATATGAGCGATGTGCTGATTTTCTACTGTAACAGAAGCTTGTGTGACTCGTTGAATGACGGCAATCATGGAATCTCTTATTGAGGAGACCTCTTTGGCAATTTTCGTTGAAGCATGAGCTTTAAATGCATGAGTTCGTCTGAGCGCAAGATTTGATGAATGCCGAAGTACCCGATTGCACTTCCCCCAATGGCCAGGAACAGCCAAGCCATTTTTTGAGGACTTTGGCCGGCTTCCTGCCATAAAGCAAGCGAGCCAATCCATGCGCAGATTCCTATCACCGGAAACAGAGCGATTCCCGTTCGAGCAAGGGAGGCCACCAGTGTGTTCCACAGTAAACCCTGAAGGCGTTTTCCTAAAATGGTCGCCAAGATGATGGTATGGCCTATTGCGGCTAACCCGGCGGCCAGGGCTAACCCAGTATGTGCCAGTGGGGTCATAAGCCATAAGGATAATCCTATATTGATCCCGACGGAGATAATCGCCACGGCCGCTGGAGTCCGCGTGTCCTGCAGAGAATAAAAGGCCATGGCTAAAATCCGGTAGCTGGCAAAGGCCCACAGCCCTACGGAGAATCCCAACAAAGCTGAAGCGGTCCCAACCGTATCGAGAGCCGAAAAGGCTCCATGTTCAAAGAAGAGATGAATAATCGGTGTTCTCAGAAGCATGAGTCCGACCATCGAGGGCAGAATGATAAAGAGCACCATCCGTAAGCCAAAGTTCACAGTGGCTCGAAGTTCATCATGCGCGCCCTTTGCGGCATGGCTGGATAGGCTTGGCAAGATGGCGGTGGCTATCGCGACCCCGAAAATCCCTAATGGGAATTGAATCAGCCGCATTGCATAGAACAAGTAAGTCGGGCCGCCTTCAAAATAGGAGGCTAAGATCGTGCTAATGGTTAAGTTGATTTGAGTGACGGCTAAGCCTAAAAGCGTAGGAATGAGCAGGACGCCCATTCTCTTTACACCTGGATGCGTCGGGTGGAAATTCCAGGAGAGTAAAAAACCCTTCTTGTGTAACCCCGGCAATTGCATGAGAAATTGCGCCAGCCCTCCCACTACGATTCCGATGGCTACTGCGACAATTGGTTGGTCGAATAATGGAGAAATGGCGAGGGCAAAGACGATGACGCACACATTGAAAAAAACTGGAGCCAAGGCTGGAATGGCAAAAGAACGAAGCGCATTGAGGATCCCCATGGCCAGGGCGGCCAGGCTCACGAAGAGCAGGTAAGGAAACATGATTTGGGTGAGAAGCGTTATGGTGGCTAATTGTGCGATGTCATCATGGAGTCCGGGAGCCAACATCCAGACAATGCTGGGAGCGGCAAGAATGCCAAGGAGTGTGACGATAGTCACGAGGGTGAGGAGGGTGGTAAACGCTGCGCTGGCAAGTTCCCAGGTTTCCTGCTTGGACCGTGTGGAATGATATTCAGTGAAGACCGGGATAAATGCTGCGGACATGGAGCCTTCCGCAAAAATCTCCCGTAAAAGGTTCGGGATACGATAGGCAATGTAAAAAGCATCTGCGGCGGCATTGGCTCCGAATAAGTTGGCCAAGATGATGTCGCGAATAAAGCCCAGTATGCGGCTACAGAACGTGGCAGCCCCGATCAAGCCTGCCGCTCGGCTGATCTGGTGAGTCTCTCCTTGAGGAGAAGATGAGCCTGATGGAAGTGAAGGGGATTGGGTCATCCGAAAAGGAATGTTACCGAATTGCGGGAATGGGTTGCATCTGCAAAGCTTTGGGATTTTTGGTGTTTCAGAGAGCCTAAGAGAAGGAACGGTTTCATGTAAAACCCGTCACGAAGTGAATTGACACTCTGGAAGTCATGCTTTAGCATCATTTCCCTTTTGCCTCTGACATTTTACCTTGTATGACACAATCACGTTCTTCTCAATCTCCTAGCCCTATTAGCCTACCACGATGGTGGTTTTTTGCGACGGCATTTACTACGGGGGCTGTTGTGATGGGGCTGGAGATAGTCGGCAGTCGGTTGCTGGCGCCAGTGTTCGGAAGTTCGCTGTTTGTGTGGGGGGCACTCATTGGTGTGGTGTTAGCGGCCATGAGTACCGGATATGCAGCCGGGGGCTGGTTTGCTGATCGGTATCCCCCTCAGCGGGTATTGGCTTGGCTGTTATTGATATCTGGAGGTTGGACGTTGCTCCTGGCATGGGCGGGTCAACCCGTCGTGTTTCAAGTGTTTCAATGGGTTCAGGATCCACGCTGGGGTCCGTGTTTTGCGGCCAGTGCGCTGTTGGCGATTCCGGCTTTTGGATTGAGTGGTGTATTACCAGCCTTGTTGCGTCTTGCGATTGCTGATATGGGCCATCTCGGCCGGCATACGGGTGGGATGATCGCTGTCTCGACGATGGGAAGCCTGATCGGCACGTGGGGAACATCATTTTATTTATTGACCTGGATGGGGAGCACTACGCTCGTTGCAGTGTTAGGCGTGGTCTTGATGATTCTGGGTCTCATATGGACTCTACAAAGTCGTCAACTTTCCCTGGTGCTCCAGGTGGGTCTGTTCACAGTTGTTGGAGGGATGACCTGGATGGGGTTTCACCCGGTGATTGTTCTGCCGCCGGCTATACATCAGGAAGATAGTCCGTATCAACAAGTTCGGGTGAGTGAAAATGATTTGTTTCGATACCTCATATTAAATAATACCTTCCATGCCGTGATGTGGAAAGCAGATTCTAACTATTTAGCCCTGCCCTATAGCCAAGTCATGATGGGTGTCTTGCCGATCATGGAGAAGCCGACACGCGGGTTGATTCTGGGGCATGGAGGTGGATCTCTCGCGAAATGGCTGGCCGAGCATTGGCCAAGCTTGGAATTAGATGTTGTGGAAATGGACCCCTCGGTCGTCATGGCCGCCGAACGGTATTTTGACTATACCGCACCTGAGAATCACCATGTTATCGTGCAAGATGCGCGAACCTTTTTACGCAATAATCCCACTCGGTATGATGTCGTCTGGGTGGATGTCTTTGCCAGGCATTTGATTCCTTTCCATGTCACGACCCAAGAATTTTTTGAAGAATTGCGCGACCATGTAAATCCTGATGGCGCCATTGCGGTGAATCTTGCCTCTTCCGATTCCCCCGCGAATGTCCGCCGAGCGGAAGCCATATTCACGACGATGGGGTTGGCGTTTGAGAATGTTACGACGTATGGCGTGGCAGGCCCGGATTGGTTGAAAACCAAAAAAGGCTCCGTCAATCTGATCTTTTTTGCCGGCAAGCCTGTTGAAAACATGAAGTCTCCTCAATTTTTGGACATGCTGACCCGTCACATGAATCGCAACAAATTTCCACCTGAAGGATTGGGATTTTTTCTGTCCCATGCTCCTGTTTCATTGAATCCCGGCCAAATTCTCACCGACGATTTTTCCCCGCTAGATTTACTTCAGGGTGAAGCGTAGTATCCGCCTGCTGGTCTTCTGCTATTAAGAGAGAATCCCTTTTCTCTGAAAATGTGAAGATGTCGTACAAGTCTATTACTGCGTTGCGGCTTTTTGGCAGAACTGGTCTTTGCAGAAAGGGTTAAATGCGATGTGGCCGCGGATCCTTCCATTTGGGGCCTATATGGCCTTCATTGGAGTCAGTTATTTTTTGCCTTCAGACTCGGGAGCTGAGCTTTGGCTGTATCCGATAAAGACTGTGGTAGTCCTAGGGCTGCTGGTATATTTCTGGTCGTCTTATCAAGAATTACAACGCCCCATTTTTACGGATGCCAAGGACGCTGGCTTGGGGATTGGTGTGGGCGTGTTAGTTTATGTGCTGTGGGTCAGGATGGATTGGTCCTGGGCGATTCAAGGCGAGATGACCGGCTACAATCCGTTTGAAGAAGGCACTGGAATAGGATGGGGCCTTGCAGCAATCCGCATATTCGGGGCATCGATTGTCGTCCCCCTCATGGAAGAACTCTTTTGGCGATCGTTTTTGATTCGTTGGATCGTCAATCCCGATTTTGAAAAAGTGGCTTTTGGGACATTCACCTTGGCGTCTTTTGCCGCGACGGTGTTGCTATTCGGCTTGGAACATAACTTGTGGCTGGCAGGGATGATGGCAGGAGTGGCGTATAATGGTCTCTATTACCAAACCCGACGGTTATGGCCATGTGTAGTGGCTCATGCAACCACGAATTTTATTTTGGGCATGCACGTCTTGGCCACGCAGGAGTGGCAGTGGTGGTAAAAAGCAAAAAAAGAATGGGGAAAGCTTGAAAGGAACCCCCCTAACCAGGTGCTGATCAGGGGATTAGGATACAGGCCTCAAGTTTATTGTTGGACGACGACTTTGGGCCAGAACTTCAACCGGATTTGGGGGAGCTGAGCCCCGTCGAAATTTGGAATGTCATAGAGACAGCGGTCAACGGTTGCCACTTCCTCAGGTGTAAATTCGAAGACCTTCCGCGTTTTCCAGAATTGATCCAGTGTGAAATAGTCGTTGGTGACAGGTTTTTCTTTCACCGCATCTTGAAGGTGTTGAAAAACCGGTGTATCGACACCTGGAACTCGCCCATTATTTCTCGTGATGCACCATTTCACAAGTTCAGCAGCGCCATACATGCTCAAGTCAATTTTTTCTTTATCCACGGCCATGTTCTCCTCCTTCAGAAGCACTACATAAAAGCAAATAAGGAAAATTCTATACCATAAAGGTCTAATACTCTGCTAGTGGGCAGTTCCGCTCCGATGTACTTCCCCCATAATGAATGAGGTCTAAGACGAAGGAAAACGCTACGCAGGTTCCTCTATTACGTGGTTTTACAAGATCTGGGGAAACTCGTATACTCGGGGCGCTCTCACGTGTTTTTTTCTAGGTATGGCTATGATTACCTTCTCACGCGGGAAAGGCGCCAGGATTTTAGGACCTTTTCACACGAGGTCGTTCTGGTGCGCATTCCTTGTTGCCTGTCTTATTCTGCCGGGATTGGTAGGGTGCCCACCACGAGAAGAATATACCCCACCCGATCTCATCTATCACTACAAAAATTTTAAAGTAGGTAAAAACCCTACATCAATTCGTGCCAGTGACTTTAATGGCGATGGATTTGCTGATTTAATCACCACTAATATTCAGGGAAATTCCCTCTCGCTGCTCTTGGGGACCGGGGACGGGGGGTTCGAGGAGCAGAAAATTATCACGGCTTGCCAAGAGCCTCGAAATGTAGCGGTCGATGACTTTAACCTGGATCATTTTATGGATATGGTCGTGGCATGTTCGGGCGACCATCACGTCTTGGTCTTTTTAGGACAAGGGAATGGTACGTTTTTGCGAGGATCACAGTATCCGGTTCGTCGAACACCTGTCAGTATTACCACAGGTGATTTCAATGAAGATTTCCTGCCGGACATGGTGGTGGCGCTCCGTAATGACAAGATCCAGGTTTTCTTGGGGATGGGGAACGGGAAATTCCGGGTGGGCTCCCTGTATGAATATGGGGATACGCCAACCTCGGTGGCTTCAGCAGATTTTAATGCTGATAATCATTTAGACCTTGCTGTCAGCAATGGCGGACCGATGAGTCATGCCGTGTCTATTTGGCTCGGTGTTGGGGATGGGACTTTCCTGGCTCCCAAAGATTATCGAACAGGGAAACGGCCGCTCAGCGTGTCCTTTGCCGATTTTAATAGCGATCATCAATTGGACCTATTGGTCGTCAATGGTGAGATGAATACCATTACCGTGTTTTTAGGGAATGGCGATGGGACGTTTCAAGAGGGGAAAGATTCCGGTGGCGATGCCGGTCCAAACCATGGGGTAGCGCAGGATTTCGATGGCGACAAAATTCCCGATGTCGCGGTGGTGAACATTCAGTCTGCCAGTATTTCGCTTTTATATGGCAAAGGCGATGGGACTTTCCACTATCCCCCCCGCCATTATCCCACCCCTCATGCCCCCTTTGCCTTGACCACTTTGTCCGTCGCCACCGGGAGGGGCGAACAGCCTGGACTTGCGATCGTGAACAATGCGTCCAGCAATGTGTCGATCTTTTTACATCACGGGCTAAAAGGGCGGACCGGTGGGGCTCCTTCCTCGTCGTAATTCGTCCCGCAAGGGTCGGTTCTTGACACCAGATTTCGACCGTGGGTAGAGTTTACTCCCCT
>CBDUWS010000070.1:0-7617 GCA_965370985.1 uncultured bacterium | reverse complement strand
CGGCCTTCAGCAATGGCCCAGACAATGAGAGACGCTCCGCGCTTCGTATCACCGGCGGCAAACACTCCGTCAAGATTGGTCATGAAGTGTTCGTTGACCTCCACATTTCCCCGATTACCATACTCAAGTCCGAGAAAATCCAAGAATCCATTTTTGACCGGTCCCACAAAGCCCATCGCCAACAAGACTAGATCAGCATCCATCTCCATTTCGGATTCTGGAACCGGCACGATCTTTCCTTCTTCAAACACCACTCGGTTTGTATGCAGCTTTGTAACATGCCCATTCTCACCAGAGAATTTCGTCGTGGAGATGCTCCACTCCCGGTCACACCCTTCCTCATGAGCATGGGATGTCCGCAACTTCATCGGCCATAATGGCCATGGCGTGGACCCCGCTCTGGTAGGTGGGGGTTCCGGCAGCAACTCAAATTGATGCGCTTCCAAACAGCCTTGACGATGGGCGGTCCCCAAACAATCTGAGCCGGTATCGCCTCCGCCAATGACGACCACACGTTTCCCCTTGGCAGAAATTTCTTCGCAGAGTATGGTATCCCCAGCGACTCGCTTATTTTGTTGCGTGAGATAATCCATGGCCAGATGAACTCCTTTAAGTTCTCGACCAGGAATGGGAAGCTCTCGAGGCTGTTCAGCGCCCATAGCTAGCAGAACGGCATCAAAATCACGACGCAACATATCTAAATTCGTATCGATTCCCACGCAAACACTGGTTTCAAACGTGACGCCTTCTTTCCGCATCTGCTCCAACCGCCGGTCCAACACCCACTTTTCCATTTTGAAATCCGGAATGCCATAGCGGAGAAGGCCCCCGATTCGGTCGGATTTTTCAAAAACCGTGACTTGATGTCCTGCACGGGCTAATTGTTGAGCCGCCGCTAACCCAGCAGGCCCAGAACCCACAACGGCCACACATTTCCCCGTGGACACCACGGGCAACACCGGTTCAACCCAACCTTCTTCGAATCCCTTGTCAATAATATTCCATTCAATGACGCGAATCGAAACGGGATCGCTATTAATACCCAAAACGCAGGCCGACTCACAGGGCGCAGGACAGAGGCGCCCCGTAAATTCCGGAAAGTTATTCGTCGTATGCAGAGCCTTGAGCGCATCTTTCCAGCGGCCACGATGAACCAAATCATTCCATTCCGGAATCAAGTTGACCACCGGACAGCCGGTCGAGCTTTGACAAAACGGGACCCCGCAGTCCATGCACCGGGCTCCCTGCACTTTGAGCTTAGCATCCTCAAAGGGATCATAGAGCTCTTTGTAGTCCTTGACGCGAAGCTCTACAGGCCGACGCTGAGGCCCTTCACGGGCATATTTCACAAACCCACGGGGATCACCCACGACTCGCCACCTCACGTTCGCGTTTCGCATGCTTCTTCGCCAACGCTGTCTTCCGCTCTTGAAGTACCCGCTTATAATCGGTGGGCATGACTTTGACAAATTTCGGCAACATGACATCCCAGGCATCCAACACTCGTTTGGCATTCACACTTTTGGTATAGCGGAAATGGGCCTCAACCATCGTGCGAAGCATATGAATGTCTTCAGATGCCTCGACCCCCTCACGTTCCACCATTCCCATATTGCATCGCTCAGAAAATTTTCCTTCTTCATCCAAGACATAGGCTACCCCGCCGGACATTCCCGCCGCGAAGTTACGCCCGGTTTTTCCCAATACCACCACGACTCCACCTGTCATGTATTCACACCCATGGTCGCCAGTTCCATCAATAACCACTCGGGCCCCACTATTGCGAACCGCAAAACGCTCACCAGCCGTGCCGTAGAAATAGCCCTCACCGGCTGTTGCCCCATAGAGCGAGGTGTTCCCAATGAGAATGGTTTCCTCGGGAGAATACGTGACGTTGGGCGGAGGTACGACAATGATTTTTCCACCTGACAACCCTTTGCCCAAATAGTCATTGGACTCGCCTTCGAGGGTCAAGGTAATCCCCTTCGATAAAAACGCCCCAAAAGATTGCCCGGCCGAACCGGTAAATTTTATGCGTATGGTATCAGGGGGCAGCCCTTCGGTTCCGTATCGACGGGCAATGTGGCTGGACAACACGGTACCGGTAGTCCGGTTCAAATTGCGAATGGGCAACTCCAAGGAGACGGGCTCCCCCCGTTCAATCGCAGCCTGACAAAGCTCGACTAATTGATTGTCTAAAATCTCGGCAAGCCCATGATCTTGTGCTTGGACGCAGGATGTCGCCACCTCAGGACCAACTTGCGGCTTCGTCAATAAAAGAGATAAATCAAGCCCTTTGGCCTTCCAATGACCCACTGCTTTTTGAACTTTGAGCTTATCCACTCGGCCAATCATCTCCTTCATCGTGCGGAATCCCAATTTGGCCATCAAACAACGAATCTCTTCTGCCACGAAAAGGAAAAAGTTCACGACATGTTCCGGTTTGCCGGCAAACCGCTTTCTCAATTCAGGATCTTGTGTCGCCACTCCAACCGGACAGGTGTTCAAATGGCATTTGCGCATCATAATGCACCCTTCAACAATCAAGGGTGCCGTCGAAAAGCCAAACTCTTCGGCTCCCAGGAGTGTTGCGATCACCACATCACGACCCGTTCTCAGCTGACCATCCGTTTCCACCCGAATACGGCCACGCAAATCATTCAACACCAGCGTTTGATGGGTTTCCGCCAACCCTAATTCCCAGGGAAGCCCTGCATATTTGATGGAAGAAAGCGGAGACGCCCCTGTCCCTCCGGAATCCCCGCTAATCAACACTTTATCCGCATGGGCTTTGGAAACACCGGCTGCCACCGTGCCCACTCCCACTTCGGAAACCAATTTGACCGAGACGTCGGCTTCCGGATTGGAATTTTTCAGGTCAAAAATCAACTGTGCCAAATCTTCAATCGAGTAAATATCATGATGCGGTGGAGGGGAAATGAGCCCGACGCCAGGTGTAGAATATCGAAGCTTGGCAATCCCCTCGTCGACTTTGTGCCCCGGCAACTGTCCTCCCTCTCCGGGCTTCGCACCCTGAGCCATTTTAATTTGCAATTCCTTGGCATTCACCAGGTAATGTGCCGTGACTCCAAAACGGCCGGATGCCACCTGCTTAATATAGGAATTTTTTGAATCGCCGTTAGGTAAGGCAATAAACCGTTCCGGGTCTTCACCACCTTCCCCCGTGTTACTTTTGGCCCCTAGCCGATTCATGGCAATGGCCAAGGTTTCGTGAGCTTCTTGGCTGATCGCTCCGAACGACATGGCTCCGGTCGTAAATCGCTTGACGATTTCGCTGGTTGGTTCGATTTCCTCTAAAGGAATCGGTTCGGGAAGAAATTTGAAATCGAAAAGCCCTCGAATCGTAGAACGCTGCTTGTATTCTTCATTCACCAAGGCGGCATATTCCCCATACAATTTGGAATTGTTCGTATGGGTGGCATGCTGCAATTTAAAAATGGTGTCCGGATTCCAATTATGATGCTCGCCTTGAATACGATAATGAATTTCGCCACCAAAATCGAGTTGACGAATAGGAACGGACTGATAGGCCACGGCATGACGCAGTAAGGTTTCTTCTCCCAATTCCCGAATGCCAATTCCCTCGATTCGGGAGGCGGTACCGGTAAAATACCGGCCGATCAAATCAGAATTGAGGCCAATCGCTTCGAAAATTTGTGCACCACAATAAGATTGCAACGTCGAGATGCCCATCTTGGAAAATATTTTCAGCAGGCCTTTATTCACCGCTTTAATAAATCGAGATTCCGCCGTCCACGCATCTACCGTTTCAGGGAAATACCCTTCCCGCTCCATGTCCACAAGCGACTCCACAACCAAATAGGGATTAATCGCACCGGCACCGTACCCGATCAAACTGGCAAAATGATGGACATCCCGAGGTTCACCGGTTTCTAAAATCAAACCAACTTCTGTCCGGGTTTCTTCGCGTATCAAATGATGATGAACAGCCGAGACGCCTAATAAACTTGGGATGGGAGCCCATTCGGCATTCATGCCACGATCACTCAAGATTAAAAACTTCTCCCCGTCTTTAATGGCGTTGGAGGCTTGCTGACAAAGCTGCTCAATCGCCGATGCCAGCCCATCCGGCCCTTCGGAGACTTTAAAGAGCAGGGGCAACGTTTTACTTGTGAAATGGGGATCGCCAATCATGCGGATCTTCTGAAGATCCACGTTGCTCAGAATCGGTTGCTGCAGTTTGATCCGTCGACAGGCTTCAGGAATTTCAGCAATCACGTTGGGTTTCGGCCCAATATTGGTCACCAATGACATGACCAAATGTTCACGAATCGGGTCAATAGGAGGATTCGTCACTTGAGCAAACAACTGTTTGAAATATTTAAAGAGGAGTTGCGGCCGTTCAGACAACACCGCCAACGGCGTGTCAGTGCCCATGGAAGAGGTCGGCTCCTCCCCATTCACGCCCATCGGGATCAACACCATTTTTAGTTCTTCCACGGTAAAGCCAAAGGCCTGTTGACGTTGCCGAAGTGTGGGATGATCAGGTTGAGGAACATTCATCGGTTCCGGCAGTTCATCAAGAGACACTCGATGCTGGGTCACCCACTGCCGATAGGGCTTGCGTTTGGTTATTTCAGTTTTGATTTCTTCGTCATCAATAATCCGGCCCTCAACCGTATCCACGACAAACATGCGGCCAGGCTGTAGCCGGCCTTTCATACGAATATTTTTCGGATCTGTAGGCAAAACCCCTGCTTCTGAGGCCAACACAACCAAATCATCTTTGGTGACCTGATAGCGGCAGGGCCGAAGTCCGTTACGATCCAATGTCGCACCCACCAGCTTGCCGTCGGTAAAACAGACGGCCGCCGGACCATCCCAGGGTTCCATCACCGCCGCATGGTATTCATAAAACCCACGGCGATCAAAATCCATTTGGGGATTCCCTACCCATGGTTCCGGAATAAGCATCATCATGGCATGAGGCAACGACCGCCCAGCCATTACTAAAAATTCAATGGCATTATCCAGGCAGGCTGAATCACTTTGCGTCGCATCATCAATGATCGGAAAGAGTTTTTTCAGATCATCGCCAAAAAGGTCGGACGCCAGCCGTCCTTGCCGCGCCCGCATCCAATTGACGTTTCCTTTCAGCGTATTGATTTCTCCATTGTGCACGGTATAACGGTAGGGATGAGCCAGGGACCAGGTTGGAAAGGTATTCGTACTAAACCGCGAATGCACGAGGGCCAGCGCAGACACAAAGGTGGGATCGGCCAGATCAGGATAAAATAAGGACACTTGCTCAGGCAGCAACATGCCTTTATACACAATCGTATTACAAGACAAACTTGAAATATACACCCACTCCTTCCCAATCAACGCCGATTCCCGGACCGCTCGGGTCATCCGTTTCCGAATGACATAGAGTTTGCGTTCAAACTGCGTAGGATCGAGGGAAGCTCGTGCAATAAAAAACTGGCGAATGGCTGGCATCGTCTTCCGGGCTTGGACGCCAACATGGTCTTCTTTGGCTGGCACATCCCGCCAGCCTAAAAATTCTTGTCCTTCTTCTCGAATAATCGATTCCAATAAGCCTTCACATTGCTCACGAGCCTTTCGATCTTGCGGCAAAAACACCATGCCCACGCCATAGCCTCCGGCCAAGGGCAATTGAATACCGATTTCTCCAGCCACTCGCTGAAAAAACTCATGTGGGATCTGAGACAGAATGCCTGCACCATCGCCGGTACAGGGGTCACACCCTTGGGCACCACGATGTAAAAGATTCTCTAAGACCAATAAACCTTTTTCGATGAGATCATGAGACTTATGGCCCTTGATATGAGCGACAAATCCGATACCGCAAGCATCATGTTCATGCTGCGGATGATAGAGCCCTTGAGCAGGAGGTAGACCCGGAATATTCATGATAGAACAACCATCCCCGTTTTGATTTGTATCTTCACAATTTCACCGAAAAACCCTCTAAATCTTACATAATTTAAAGAGAGGACGGACATGCCACTCCTCTTATCTATTCGGGGAGTCTCTGAACTGTTGGACAGATCCCGGAGAATATTAACAGAAGAGGGAAGAACGAGTCAGAATTTTCCCTCCCCACAGTAATCCAAAGTAAAAAAATCTGTCAAGGCAACTGATTGAATTTCAAGGGTTCTGCTTCCAATTTATCACCAGTATTTTTCAAGATTTTTCTGGCATTTCATGAACCCACCAGACCTTGACAATCCACAGCACACTCCATAGTATCGCGGCCATGCCGAACCATCCTGCAGTCAAAGCCCTGGATTCCATGGAAGAGGTGTGGGAAGCCTTCCGGCCCGAGTTGAATGAGATCGAGGTCCAGATTCAAAAACATCTGAATTCTCATGCCCCTCTTATCAACACCGTGGCCGACCATATTCTCTCCAGTGGAGGAAAGCGCATCCGACCTCTCCTCTTGATCTTATCTGCCCGTCTCTTCGGGTATCTGGAAAAAGACTATCTCCTTCTCGGCAGCCTTGTCGAATTCATCCATACTGCAACTCTACTCCATGACGATGTCATTGATGAAGCCGATATGCGTCGAGGAGAGAAAACAGCCAGGCAAGTATGGGGCAATCGAGCCAGTATTCTTGTAGGGGACTACCTTTATTCTCAAGCCATGGCGCTTATTGCCTCGTTTCACAACCACGGCATCAATGAAATCATGGCCGATGCCTGCCGGAAAATGGCCGAAGGCGAAGTCCTGCAACTCTGCGCCAACAGCCAACCCGACTTAACGGAGGAAGCCTATCTCCAAATTGTCGAATACAAAACCGCGACGCTCGTGGCCGCCTCATGTAAAGTCGGAGCCATCATTGGGGGGGCTTCATTGGAAGAACAGCAGGTCCTCTATCGATTCGGCTTTAACGTGGGCATGGCCTTTCAATTAGCCGATGATCGCTTGGATTATTCAGCAGATCATGCCCGCCTAGGGAAATCCATAGGGCAGGATATTCGTCAAGGTATGATCACGCTTCCGCTCCTTCATCTCCTCCAAACCTGTTCACGGACGGAGCAAGCCTGGCTGAAAGAAAAAATTCTGTCTCATTCGGTTGATGACCAGGAGCTAGAACGCATTCTTGGAATGATGAGAAAACAGGGTTCTTTGGCCTATTCTACCACTCGAGCCCGAGAGTATATTGAGGCTTCAGCTTTAGACCTCGCTCTATTCCCCGATAGCCCCGCCAAGCGATCCCTGGCTATCGTGTCCTGCTACATGGTCAACCGCGACCAATAACATCACACAGAATTCTCCGCATTAAAGATCGACGGGGTTGACCTATTTCTTCGCAACCCCGAAAAAAAACGACGTGTAATTTTTCCGTCATTCTCGACATTTTTTATCGGGAATCCATCTTTAGTTTCGTAAATGCGCAATTTCCCGTTGATAGCTATAAAATCTCTTACTTGTTTATCCAATACAATCTCCAAACGGTTTTTGGCGTTGCCGGGTTTCGCCCCAGCAGACGAGGTCATTTTCTTTCGAGAAAAGGACCCAAAACCATTGACGCCCAGCCTGGCCATATTACATAGGACAGACGCGAACCTTAGGAGGGCAGACCAACTCGCTACGCTCGGACAAGGCCT
>CBDUWS010000069.1:0-7714 GCA_965370985.1 uncultured bacterium | reverse complement strand
AGGACATGGGGAATCCGATACCGTGTTATGGAATGATACGTTGGACGACTATGCTGAAGATGTCATCGGACTGCTGGATTATCTCGGAATTTCCCAAGCGATATTTATCGGTTTGTCGATGGGAGGATATACACTCTTTTCCATCTATCGAAATTATACTGATCGAGTACAAGCGATGATCTTGGCGGATACCCGTGCCCAAGCGGATAGTGAGGAAGGAAAGGCCGGACGACGTGCAATGGCTCAGGTAGCTTTTAACGATGGGGCATCGGCTATTGCCGATATGATGCTTCCAAAACTTCTAGCCCCTTCGACAATTGAACACCGTCCTGAAATGGTGGAGCAGGTTCGACAGATGATTCTTCAAACCCCAACGACGGGTATTATTGTTGATCTGATGGCCATGGCCGCACGACCAGACTCAACAGATCTACTTCCGAATATTACCTGTCCAACCTTGGTCATCGTCGGCGAAGACGACCAAGCCACTCCCGTCGCAGAATCGCAATACATCGCTCAGGGAATTCACGGGTCAACATTCGTGACCATTCCTCAAGCAGGCCACCTTTCGAATTTCGAACAGCCAGCTACCTTCAATCAGGCCTTGATTTCATTTCTGGAAAAATTCCGTCTGTAGATGGGCGAGAAAATTGAGAGGGTTCTTGATTTTTTTTGATCTCGAAAAACCAGGGGTTCAAGAGAAAGGGATGAATTCGATGTTCGTTGGTGGGCATACCGCCCTACCCACCATTTTACTCAGTCCCTTTTTAGGGAGATATGAAGTGAACGATTAGACCGGCGCCTCCTGCGCTCCTGGCCCGTCCGTGGGAATACAGTACGACGAGAGTAATATGAAGGGAATTAAAGCTGATTTCGTGGAAAAGGTCAAGAAGCCATTGATTCCCTCCCCGGTAGGACGAGGACGCTTGGAAGGAACTCAGTCAGCGTCGACTCCACGCTGACGAATCAATTTCAGAAATTCATCTCGAGTTTGTTGTTGTCTCCTGAACACACCCAACATCTCACTGGTTACCGCCACCGTGTTCTGCTTTTCGACCCCCCTCATGCTCATGCAGAGATGCCGCGCTTCCATGACCACCCCCACTCCATGCGGGTTGAGTTTTTCTTGAATGGTATGAGCGATTTGCACCGTTAAGCGCTCTTGCACTTGCAAACGCCGGCTGAACATGTCGACAACACGGGGTATCTTGCTCAAACCCACCACATGCTTGCGGGGTATATACCCCACGTGACACTTGCCAAAAAACGGCAACAAATGGTGTTCACACAGGCTATAAAAATCAATGTCTTTGACGATGACCATTTCATCATATTGAATGGGGAAGAGGGCATCGTTGAGCAGGGTGTCGATATCTTGATGATATCCCTGCGTCAAATAGGTTAAGGCCTTGGCCACCCGTCTGGGCGTCTCCTGCAACCCATTTCGATCCGGATTCTCTCCGAGCTGACTGAGTAGTCTTCGAACAGTGGGCTCAATATCTTTGATCACAGCCGGCGCCATGATCTCGCCGTTATTAGAATCCAGGCCCTTCCGGATGTTCCGAGACTTAGATGTGGCTTTAGGTTTCGATGATTTCGCTTTCATACCTCTCCATGATTCCCAGTAAAGAAAAAATTTTCCTGGAGAATTTAGGGCTTTGGATCACCCACATATTCAAAAAAATTGTCCCGGGTTTCGACTACGCCGATTTTATCTAAGTGCCCGGATGGGATCCGATCCACCAATAAATCCCAGATAACACTGGCAAGATTTTCTCCCGTTGTGGTGAGGTCCTGAAAAGCCGGATCGAAATTCAAATGTTGGTGATCAAATCGATTCACGATAGTTTCCTGCACAACCTGATCCAGCTTTACGACATCAGCGATGAGGCCCGTCTTCCCATCTAATTCACCCCCGACCGTCACCTGAACTATGTAATTATGGCCGTGCCCATTCAAGTTATTACATTTGCCAAAGATTTGTTGATTCACGTCATCAGGCAACTCATCGGTATGCAAGCGATGCGCAGCACAAAACTTATAGGTCCGTGTAATCGAAGTGACAGTTGGCATAGGGGCTAGATAATGAGAAGTCTGCGTATGGTGGTAACGAGAACCAACGACATTCTCTGACAATTCTCAAATTTCTATTGGGAGGAGGACTCTACTTCTTGAGATTGATCCAAAGATGCCTTGTCCCATTTTTCTTCGGGCACCTGAACGATGACATCCCCCAACACCCGAGCCTGGCACCCCAATCGGCGATAGGGTTCGGTGAGGGCTTCTCGATCCAGTAAATCTTGCTCATCAAAATCAACATCGGACAAATTCTCTAGCCCCGCAAGCACATCGACCCGACATGTCGTGCACGAAGCATTGCCACCACAATCATGATTTAAGGGGAAGCCCATCTGCTCAGCTGCCTCTAAAAGAGAAAGGTCAGCTGCAACATCTCCACTTTTACCTTCAGGATGGATAAACGTGACTCGGGGCATCGGGTTAGTCCATTATCCGGCAGGCACCGGTGCAGACTTTACCGGACACCGCCCTAATCGAATATGCTCTTCAAACTCGTCCCGGAACAGTCGCAAGCTATTTTGTACGAGTACTGCAGCACCGGTTACCAAGGTACAAAAACCTGTACCTTTGACAAAACCACAAATTTGCAGCAACTTGGCTAAGTCTTTTTCTTCACCCTCTCCCACCTCAATTTTCCGAATCAGCTTTGCCAACTCTTCGGTTCCGATTCGGCAGGGCGGACATTGGCCACAGGTCTCTCGCTCGAAGAAATGGGAAAACTTCAGGGTTTGTTCCACCATGCAGGTGGCATCATCCACCACAATTACGCCGGCAGAGCCAAGTCCTGTTCCCGCTTTTTTTAAGGAATCAAAATCCATGGGGAGATCTAACTGATCCGCGCCTATCATAGAGAACGATGGCCCACCGGGAAATACCGCCTTGACGCCATGTCCATTGGGCACCCCTTGTCCGCATACTTCAATCAAATGACGAATTGGGATTCCTAGCGGCAATTCATACACACCGGGTCGATTAACCGCTCCACTCAGGGAAAACAACATGGTGCCTGGCGTCGTGCTTGTCCCTACCTCTCGAAACCAGGCGGGGCCATTCCGTAACAGGTTAGGGATATTTGATAACGTTTCGACGTTATTCACGAGTGTGGGTTTGCCATGCAAGCCAAATTCCGTGGGATAAAAAGGCGGCTTTTGCTTCGGCTGCGCAGGGCGCCCTTGCATGGACTCCAACATGGCCGTTTCCTCGCCAGCTACATAACTGCCATAGCCATCAAATACTTCGATATCCAAAATGAGTCCGGTGCCCAGAATATTTTCACCCAAGAACCCTCTGGCTCGGGCCTCTTCCTTCGCCCGCTCAAAGATGGCTTTCTCTTCTGCAAATTCGTGGTTGAGATAAATGTAGGCCGCCTTGGCTCCCACGGTATGCGCGGCAATCAGACACCCTTCTAATAATTGATGGGGATGGTGTCTGAGCAAATAGCGATCTTTAAAGGTGCCGGGTTCATGCTCCCCGGCATTGCACACAAAATAACGTTCTTGAACACGATGATTGAGGACTTTGTCCCATTTCAAACCGGTGGGGAAACCTGCTCCACCGCGTCCTCGCAGATGCGCTTCTTTCAATTGCGCAATAATGGCTTGGGGATCAGACTTGGTAACACATTGCTTCCAAACCTCATAGCCACCCTGCTGGCAATAAGACTCGCTATCCCAAACTTCTCCGGAAATTTCCCGCAAAACGCGAGGTGTCATAGTCTCAATCATTTTGTTTCTCTATTTTCCGTATTGAAATACTCATTGGATGTATAGGGGTTGGACAGGTACCACCTGTCTTTCTGGCATGCCTTTCGTCACTCAGGATCACTATACGAACGGGTTTCTAAAGCCGTCAAGCATGCTTGGATACAGTCTTCCTTTGCAGTTTTCCTTAACAACCCTCTTAAGTAGACGGTCCGTATCAGGACATTTTATTAATCATCTGATCCACTTGTTCACACAATTCTCGAACCGCCTGAGAGGAAATCTCTAACGCGGTTCTCTCTTCAGGCGTAAGAGCATATTCAATAATGGCCTCTGCTCCACCCGATCCCAATTTCACCGGCACCCCTAACACCAGATCATGAAATCCATACTCTCCTTCGCATAATGCGGCACAGGGGAGAATTTTCTTTTGATCTTTCGTAATGGCTTCGACCATTTCTACCACGGAAGCCGCCGGAGCATAGTATGCACTTCCCGTCTTGAGTAAATTGACAATTTCTGCGCCCCCTTCACGTGTTCGCTTGATCAAGGCATCGAGTGTTTCAGGTGATAGCCATTCATTAATGGGACGACCCGCTACCGTGGTATATCGAACAAGTGGCACCATCGAATCACCATGCCCCCCCAGTACCATCGCATGAATATTTTCCACTGAGACCTGTAACGCCTCCGCAATGAAGGAACGGAACCGTGCTGAGTCCAACACCCCAGCCATCCCCAGGACCCGGTTTTTTGGAAATCCACTGACGCGGTGCGCCACATGGGTCATCACATCTAGCGGATTGGAGACGATAATGAGAATCGCTTCCGGGGACCGCTTGGCGGTTTCCCGCACAACGGAAGACACAATCTTGGTATTGGTCTCCAGCAATTCATCCCGGCTCATACCTGGCCGTCTCGGGATACCCGAGGTAATAATGACGAGGTCCGAATCTTTCGTCGCTTCGTAGCTGTTCGCACCAGCCACCGCCGAATCATACGCACAAACTGGCCCTGCTTCGACTAGGTCCAGAGCTTTGCCTTGTGGCATTCCTTCGACAATATCTACCAACACAATATCGTACCAATTTTTTTCAGCGAGGCGTTGCGCAATAGACCCACCCACATTGCCCGCACCGACCACAGTCACTCTCACTCGCCTCATAACACCACCCACTCCTTTGAGGGTTTCAGCCACGTGGGCTTAATCATCGTCATGGCTCGCCCACCCTGCGACTTTAAAGTTTATGGTACACACAAAATTATCTCCATAATAAAAATTCACTTTAATCTTTTTCTTACCATATTCACGGGCCAAAAAATCTTCCGGATGATCGACAAATTCCTGATAAGTCCCCGCTGCGTAACCGCCTAACTCTTTAAAAGCGACGATCATGCCGGTTTTGACTTCCTGCAACATTTTTGTCGTGCAGCGAGGATAGATCTCCCAAAATTTCTCCCGGATTTCATCTGGCGTTGGCTCAGTTCGCTCTCCGTCAGCCGGACGTTTCTTATCAAATTTGGCCTGACGCCGAACAAAGGGATACTGATGCCCGGTAAAAAGTTTATACAGCCAGGGGGGCACATCGGGATGAGTCGAATTGGTCATTGGCTTCCTATACCATTCAATAAAGTTTACCGCGCCGTCAGCCGTTGGTAGATTTTGGGCAACCGGGTCGGAAGCGATTCCACCTCATCCACGACCAAAAATCCAATATCTCCATACATACGTTTGACATAGTCGGTGGCCGCTTGATCGATAGTAATACAAAAAGGGTGTATCCCTTTCAGTCGCGCTTCTCGAAGGGCCATTTTCGTATCTTCTAAAGAATATTCATCCGCATACTCTTCGTCCAAGGGCTTCCCATCACTGATCAAGATCAGCAATCGCACTTTCGCGGGCTGTTGCATCAACCGATGCGTCGCATGGCGAATGGCCGCCCCATCACGATTTTGTTGCCGCGGCTTGACTCCACTGATTTTCAGCCCCACGCGCCCGCCAGACCGTTGCTCAAAATCCTTCAGGACATGAATATCCACCGACTGCCGGCCTTGCCCGGAAAATCCATAGATGGCGTATTGATCCCCAATGGCTGATAGCGCCTCAGACAGTAATAATAACCCTTCCTTTTCAATGTCAATGACGGGACGAGCTCGCGACCCGATTTGGCGGCCGGTCGATCCACTCATGTCAACCAGAAAGGCCACCGCCACCTGACGATCATGTTTTCGTCGAGTGAAATAGATCTGATCGGACGGTTCATGCCCTTGTCGACGGTCCACCATCCAACTGACCAATGCATCAAGATCGATATCCTCCCCGCTGGACTGTCGGCCGATTCGTCGAAAGGCTTCAGGACGAATCGCTTCAAAGTAGCGACGAATCAAGCGGATAATGGGCCCATACGTGTGAAACGTGTCATCAACAAAATCCGGCGAGCCTTCAACACCCGGTTGCTCGATGACTCGGCACCATTGAGGACGATAGTCACGAATCAATCCATCCCACTCTTCATACACATATTCACCTTTACCCAGAGAGGTGCCACGACGTCCATCTTGTGGATGGAGATTAGGTTGAAACCATTGTTGCAGAGGAGAGGTCCCAAAGAGGGGTTTCTGAGGGCCTTGCGGCATTTGAGCTTGAGAAGAATGGGATTGCTGATGACGAACTGACGATGCTCCGCCGCCCGTTCCTTCTGAAAGACTTCCGCCCTTCTGGTATCCTCCAGTCTGTTCTTCCGACATCTGCTTATCCTCAACTTGAACATGATCCGGATTTAAGACACCCCGGAATTCCCAATTGAGGACCGGATGATACTCATCCTCCAGATGTTCGGCAGCTTCATGATTTTGACCTGCTGCCGATACCGTTGACGTCTCAGAAAACCCTTTATCCTGCTCCTCATCTGGATCCTTCGTTAACGTCCCGATCCTCGTCTCTAATTCCTGATACAGACGATCCGCTAGCTCTACTCCATCATCAACCGTCGCCGTTGGACGAAGAATCGTTTGGGCCATTTCCCACACATCATCAATCACCTCTTGAAGTCCTGGGCGCGTAAAATCGTCTTTGGTCAGCCCCGAAAAATACAACAGCAACGCGTCCAGCACAATTTCACGTGCGGTCATGCCATGCGACAAGGTGCGAGTCTGAATGGCTTCCTTTGTCAGGATGGCCAAATCTTCCTGCAATCCTGGATATTCCTGCTTGAGCAAAAAATCGATTCGGGCATCTTCGACAATTTCCCATAAATCCCGAATAATTCCGGATTGCGGGTATAAATGAAATAAGCCTCCTAAGGTCTTAATAGACTCAAGTGGAGTATCCACTGTTTTTTCATATCTATGTTTCACATTCGAAGCCAGGCGTTCCAGTACCTCATTTGATAAACGATACGTTCCAAACTCAACATGGCCCACTTCATGCGCCACCATGACGGTATACCAGCGTCGATTTCCCTCTTGAGTCGGTGATCGCTTCATAATGAGTGGGAGATAAATGGTTAAATTCTCCCTGCTCAATTGCGCTCGTTCTGATCCAGTGTTCACCATGGTTAGACCCGACGATGCAACACTCCCTCCTATTTCCGGAAGGGGCTCCAAGGTGACCTCTTCCCCACATAGCGCCATGGCAAACATTTTCAAGGAACGGGCCACCTGCCGAAGGGGCACCCCACTGAGGGCTTCTTCTACCACGGCACAGGCCTGCCGTGTCTCCAGAGCAAAGAACGCCCGTCCGGCTTCTACACTATATTCTAACGCTTCCATCCCCTGACCAAACCACGCATCAAACACTGCGGTATCTTCAGATTGGCTTTGCAATCCAAGTACCTCAGGAACTCGCCGGAAATAGGTTAACGCAGTCACAGGATCCTGATCCACGACCAAAAGCCCAAATTTCAACACCCGAACTTTCCATTCTTGAGAGGGTA
>CBDUWS010000068.1:0-7783 GCA_965370985.1 uncultured bacterium | reverse complement strand
ATGAGGGAAATGATAGGTTTAGGAATACTACTATGCCGGAAACATTATTGTAATGCGTGGTTGCTATGAGTGAGGCATCGACGGCATGGGTTCAGGGGTTGAAAAATCCCGAATGTTATCCCCACCCGGTTGACCAGGTGAGACTGGTTGAAACCCATATTTCGTGGGTCCTATTAACCGGATGTTACGCTTACAAGATCAAAAAGCCGGTGAAGTTTTCGTTTGTGGATTTTTCAACATTAGAAAAGCGTCGATGGTTTTGTGAGGAAGAAGTGCGACTAAACCGCCGGTTGGCGCCTGAAGTGTATCTTGGAATCGTTCCACTCACGGGTTCTCCGTTGGTTCCTCGCATAGATGGACTAGGCCCTCCATTTGAATTCGTAGTCAAAATGAAACAATTTTCTTCCGAGCAGGAGGTTCACAACATTCTTGCTAGCAAAGAACAGTCTGAAGTCTTTATCTCCCAATTGGCTGATAGGATTGCGCAATTTCATGACCAAATTGAAAAGGCTGAAGAACAATCGCCTTATGGAAATCCAGACATGGTTTGGCGACCGATGAAGGAGTGCCTCGATGAAATGCCTCTCCATCTTCTCACTCAAACCACTCAGCGATATTTAACTCGAATAGATAGATGGCTACAGAAGGAATGGCGAAATTTGTACGACGTCTTTATTCAACGGAAACAATCAGGCTATGTTCGAGAATGTCATGGGGATCTTCATTTAGGAAATATCGCCGTGTTCGAGGGGGATGTGTGTGTGTTTGATGCATTGGAATTTGAGCCACGTCTTCGCTGGATTGATGTCATGAGTGAAGTGGCCTTTTTGGCGATGGATTTGGAAAAACATGGTCGCGAGGACCTAGCCTTGATGTTCTTGAATCGATACCTGGAATTGACGGGAGATTACGAAGGTCTGAGAGTCTTTCGGTTTTACCAGGTCTATCGGGCTTTAGTTCGAGCGAAAGTGGCTGGGTTACGATTGGCCCAGTTGAAAGAAAGCGGTGTTGAAGAGGAGAAGGCCAAAAGTGAACTGATTGGATACGTGGAATTCGCGCAACGTTTCATTTCCTGTGCTTCTCCGTCCCTTATCTTGATGCATGGGGTTTCGGGAACTGGAAAAACCACGGTGTCCACAGAAATAGTAAAAGCCATTGGTGCGATACGTGTGCGGTCTGATGTGGAGCGGAAGCGTCTGTTTGCAGAAACATTGAAGCCCAAGACCGAAGATCTTCAAGATCCCAGTCTGTACCGCTCAGACATGACAGAGCGCACCTATGATCGGTTGCGGGATTTGGCACGAATTCTTTTGTGCGCGGGGTTTTCGGTAGTGGTTGATGCCACGTTTCTTCGACGACGTCAGCGAGAGGCATTCAGGGTGTTAGCTAATGAACAGACATGTGCATGGTTTATTTTGGATGTTTTCGCTCCCGAGGCGGTCTTGGCAGAGAGGATAGAACTGCGCTCCCAAGAAGGGCGTGATGCATCAGATGCGACCGTCGCCATTATGGAACGCCAACAAGAAATCGAAGAGTCTTTTACTCCGGCAGAACAACCGCATGTCATCAGCATGGATTCAACAGACCCACAAGGAATTATTTCGGCGATCAGGGAACTCAAGACAAGAATGGTCAGCTGGGCTAAGAAAGATGAGTCTATGGGATGATTGATTTAATCTTTTTCATGATTGATTATGATGGGTGTCTGTATTGTATGGTTACTGAAAGGTTGTCGAACGCCATATGATGACGAATTGGCGTAGCATGAGACTCGGAATGGAATTGTGGGGCTTCTCATTTTATTTGGTCTTTCAGGATTGGCAATCTATATCAATTGCAAAGGTCGGCTAAATCCTTCTGCTATTCCATTAAATTTGAGATGCGCTGATCGGTGCCACCCAATTCAAGATATTGTCGGTAGTGCTTTTTCGCCCGCTCTAAATCTTCCTTGTGAAATTCATAAAAGGCCCCGACATTGAACTGGCCTTCTACAGAATTTGGTTGTAGGGCTATGCCTTTCTGATACGCCTCCTCTGCCTGGTCGAATTGGTTTTCTGCGACCAAAAGCACACCTAAATTAAAATAGGCTTCGGAATCAGCGGGATTCAACTGCGTGACTCGTTGGAAATGCGCAATAGCCTTTTGTGACTGGTCTTGCTGTTGATATAGGTATCCCAGATTATAATGGGCTCCTGCATGGTCCGGTTTGTTCTGTATGACGTGATTGTAGGCCTCTATCGCTTGATCGAATTGCTGGTGTTGTTCGGCGAGGCGGCCCAGTAAATACCATCCTTCCGTATGCTGTAAATCATGTTTTGTTAGGCGTAACAAAAGTTTCTGCGCCTGTTCGATTTGATTTCTTTGCGTGAAATGATAGGCCAGGTGATAAAGCGCCTCCGAGGCCAATGGCTGGCTTTGGAGTACCGTTTCGTATTCCTGGATGGCGTTGTCTGTTGCACCCGTCTGATCGAAAATTTTGGCAAGTACTAAGCGGGCTTCCCAAAAGCCAGGGTACAGGGTAAGGGCATGTTGGAGTTGTTGCTGAGCCTCATCAATCTTTTCTTGCTTTAAGAGCAGTAATCCCAAATCATATCGTGCTTGGGCAAAGGTGGGATTCAGGTAAACGGCCTGTTTGAGTGCCGGGATCGCCTTGTTTGCGTCCTGTGTGCGCCGAAATTGCACGATTCCCAGAAGATGATGGGCTTTTGAGTAAGCTGGGAATTCCTTGATGGCCTGTTGAAGAAGTGAATCAGCCTGATGAAAATTCTGGTCTTGAATAGCGGAAACGGCTTGTTGGTAGAGGTCACTGGCCGGATGACTCAAGGCCGGCATCGGCCAAAAACTGAGAAAAAAAATGATGGGGAGATGCACTTTGAATGGAAATGTATAGCCTGGCATAGGATATTCCTATGTGACGTCATGACTCTGTTGAGGGTTTGGTCGCGATGCTCATGCTCGTGATCCCACTGAGTCGAATGAGATCCATGACTTTAATGACTCGACCATGCGGGACTTGTTCATCGGCATTGATCAACAAAGAAGGGTCGGAGGAAGATTGTCGAAGATTTGCCAGGCGCATTTCGAGTTCCTGTAAGGTGATGGCCTCTTTGTTGTAATAGAGGCGACCTTCCCGGGTCAGTGTGAGTGACACATGTTCGACAATTTTATCTGTTGAAGATTCGGCAGTGGGAAGCGTGACTGGCATGCCATGCTGGACGGTCATGGCCAAGGTGGCAATCATGAAAAACACCAGTAAGAAAAACATGGTGTCGATCATGGGAATAATTTCAATACGGGGTTTCTTTTTGACAAAAGCCGGTAGTTTCATGGCTTGGTTTGGCCGACAACGGGTTGGAGAACAGCCTCGGTTTTAGTGGCATAATGTTCGATTTTTTCAGTTTCTTGTTCCAAGCGCGCTAAGAAAAAATTGTAAGGAATCAAAGTCGTCACAGCGACAAAAATTCCGGCGGCGGTGCAAATCAGAGCTTCTGCGACTCCTCCGGTAACCGCGTGAGGATTGCCCAGGCCAGATTCTGACATGATGCCAAATGAATCGATCATGCCAATGATGGTCCCCAGAAGTCCCAAGAGCGGGCCGAGCGTGATGATGGTATCCAATGCGGGAAGGCCGCGTTTCATCTTGGTGATTTCTGCAATAGCTGAGGCTTCCATGGCTTTGGTGGAGCAGTTGGTGCGCTGGAGTACCCCTGTGGAAATAACGCGAAGAACAGGACTGGTTTGATTTTCTGCCAACGCCAGGGCATCGGTGAATTTCTCTTGTTCGATAAGCAAGAGCATCTTAGGGGCAAAACGGCTGGCCCCAAATTTTTTAAAATAGATGAAGCGTTCAATGCTAATGGTGAGAGCTAAAAGTGAGCAGCCAATAATCGGAATCATCATCCATCCGCCGCTTATAAGTAGGTTGATTATGCCCATTCTCGTGTCTTTATTCTGGTTCCTCAATCCTTAGCTGCTGAGATCAAATTTAATGGGAATGTCGACCCATTTCGTGATGGGAATGTTCCCGTCTTTGGCTGGTTGAAATGTCCAGCTTTTGACTGCTTCCTGTGCTGCCTGATCCAATGTTGGATGCCCACAGCTTTTCCGAATTTTCACCTGATTTGGCACCCCGTTTGTGTCGATGAGTGTGCGGACGATGACGGTCCCTTCCCATCCGGATTCTCTTGCCACACGTGGGTAGACCGGCCTGAATGATGAGATGATGGTTGGTCTGGTACTGGTTGATCCAGTGAGAGCAGGTGGTGTGGCTGTGAGTGTCTGAGGCTTGGTCAATGTTGGTGGTGCGGGCAGTGAGCGAGCTGTCGAGCGCTCTTTACTGACAATCGGTATCGGGGGCATGGCATGATTGGCAGCGTCCTGTCGAGTGTGTCTTGTTGGCAAGGAGGGTGACGCCTGTTGAGTCTGTGCCGGAACCCGCATTTTCATCATGTCCCTGGCTGCCATGGCCTGTGAGGCACGGATATCTTTTAAGATGGTTTTTGCCGGTTTGGGAAGTGCCAAAGCAGACGGCTTCACCGCAGGTGGCGGAGAAAGAGATGCCCGCAACGGCGGTGCCGGAGGTTGCGCCTGATTGAATCGTGTTGGAGGAATAGGCGGGGAAGGCGGTTTCTGCATTGCAGCACGTGGTTGCATGGGTGTCGGGGGAGTTGGCGCTGTCTGAAAAACTTGTGGCCCTGGCAATAAGGTGAGCTGAACGGTTGGGGTTTCATCGTTCGCGATTTGGGTATTGGGCAAGTAGCTCAAGCCGGCCACGAGCAGTCCATGCAATAAAAGGCTACCCAATGCGCTAAGAACAAAAATGCGGGTATCCGAAACCTGATCAGGAAAGGTGGATGTCACGACCCGATCCGTTTCAGCAGTTTGGTAATTCGTTCATCTTGTCCGCCCAGCTTCACAAATTCTTTATAATATTCCAGCGCTTTTTCCGGCACATTATGATGAAATTCATAGAGTAGCCCCAAATTATAATGGGCTTCTGATAAATGAGGATCCAGGACCAACGCGGCCTGGTACTGTTCTTCAGCCTGCTGCAATTTCGAAAGGGCGGTATAGGCCACGCCTAAGTTGATATGGGCTTCGGGATTGTCCTTATCCAGGCGGAGGACATTTTCAAATGCTTCAGCAGCTTCTGTGTATTGCTCTTGTTGTTGATACAAGATTCCCAGATTGAAATAGGGGGCGACCAATTTTTGTTGAAGGGTGATGACTTGTTGATACGCATGAATGGCTTGTTCGGTCTGGTTGGCTTGTTGAGCCAATGATCCCGTCATCAACCAGCCGTTTATGTGGCCAGGGTTCTGAGTAGTCAATTGCTCAACATAAGGCTGTGCTTGTTCGAAATTTCCCTGCTGAACGAACCAAAAGGCCAGGCCGTAGAGAGAGTCCGCTTGATGGGGGGCTATTTCCAAGACCCTACGATGAGCGTCGATAGCCTTGGTTGCCTGTTGTTGCTGGTCGAAGAGGACGGCGAGTGCCGTCCAGCTTTCTAGATAATTCGGGTAGATCGTTGAGGCCTGACGAAATGCTTGTTCGGCCTGCTCGAATTTCCCCTGATCTTGAAAGACAAATCCCAAATCCACATAAGCTTGGGCAAATGAGGGATAGGCTTTGACCGATTGTTTCAGCGCGGCAATGGCTTCTTCCGGTTGGTGCAGTTGCGTCAAGACTAAACCAAGGAGGTGATGCGCTTCAGCATAGTTGGGATAGAGATGGATGGCACGCTCCAAGGGAGCTTTAGCAGAACTCCATTGATTGTGCTGATAGGCCGTATAGGCTTGAGCCAGCAGATCTTGAGCTTGCCCCGCATAACTAAATGGTTTGGGGCTGAAGGCCACGATTAAGGCAAAAAACACGAAAAGGCGGGTGTGTCTAATTGAGTTCATCTGTCGGTCTTTTAGGCACGTCATGGAACATTTACTGTACCAGATCAAATTGAATCGGAATGTTAACAGTGGAAGCCACCGGAAACCCACCATTTTTTGCGGGCTCAAAGGTCCAGTTCTTTGCGGCCTGTATCGCGCTGTTGTCTAACAATGAATATCCAGAGCTTTCATGGATGGCGGCGGTTATCACCCTTCCATGGGGGGTAATGCTCAATTGTAGAATAACTCTTCCCTGCCATCCGGACTCTCTGGCTCTTCGGGGATAGGGGGGGCGTTCAGTTTTTAATGGTTTAACCGGAGTTACAATCCCACGGATTTTCCCCGTCTGGTCTATGAGGACCTGAGAAGTGTGTGGGTGACTTCTGTTGATATGGATTTCAGGAAGGGGAAGAGCCCTGCTAAGATTTTTATGGAGTTCAGGGCGGAAGATGGGTAGTGGAAACGAAAATGCTTGAGTCGTTGACTTAAGGGTTTTTCCGGTTACTTCAATGACGTCCAATGTTTCAATTTCTGATTCTGAAAATACCTCTGGAAATGTCTGAGGAACCCAACAGAGAAAGCCTAGGCCTATAATTGGGACAAGTAGCAGTGGGTAAAAGAAGAGCAGGGATGTCCCATGTTTTGAGAGGAGGGGAAAAGTAGCTTTTCCGGTAGGAGTTTCTCGCATAACGAATCAATTTCTCAAACACATCAGTAGGAATTCAAGAGCTTTGTGCGTAAGGTTTGAAATTCTTCTTCGGTAATGAGCCCATCGTTTTTTATCCGCTCCAATTCTCGTAATTGTTCGGCAAGAGTTTTATGGGCTGAAGGGCCCTGGCCTACAAGGGAATCATCAGGCGGTTTCTTTATTCTCGGTTTTTGATGTGAGTTCTCGTACTCGATAATGACATGTTGAGGCCATGCCGTGATAAGCCTTTGCCACGCTGGTGTTGGTTGTACGGTACCGGTTGGTCCAGGAATCAGGTCATACCCAGGATGAGATAGGACTAATAATGGGTTCGCACGAGTTTGAATAATTTCCGTCTTGCCTATGGTCGGATGTCGATAGTTCGCTAATTGAAAATGAAGTCTCCCTTCCTGGATATAGCATCCGCCCGATGTAATCAGAGCGGTGTTCTGAGGTTGTGCATCTTCAATGAAAAATAGGGCCTCTTCTAATGGTGTGGCCCGCTGGAGGGCTTGGCTGAGGTGTTTAGAAAGAAATTCAATGACGGCGGGTGAGAAGGCTGGTGAAGATTCTGGAAGGCGTGGTACAGCTGTATAGGCAAAACCATTTCCGTGTGAGGAAGCCCGTCGAGGGTTCACGGTAAAGGAGCGCAGGATGTTGCCCAGCTTGTTTTCGGATAGAGATGCAGGATGACTGTGGTTAAGCTGGTTCGCGCGAGCAGTGACTTCAAGGCGGACGAATTGATGCTGGTCCTCATAGACCATTCTTGATACGGGGGCTGTTGCCATACAGCCAAGTGTCAAGCACGTGCTAAGCGTAAAAACTGTTACGGCCATGCAGCATCTAGAAAGAGAGGCAATCATATCAATGAACACGCGTGGTGGCTCTAAGGGCAACGACCATTTTCATTAAACTACCCAACCGAGAACACCTCCTTTTTTTTGATATTGTTTCATGTGAAGCAGAACACATTTCATGAGTGGGAATAGGGAGATTGAAGCCCCAAGCCAGCCTCAGTCTGCCTATTCTGTTTTTCCTCCCTTATCCCTTTTCTTTAACATGAAAAAATATGCAAATTCTGTTTCCGGTTAGCTGGGAGTGCCGACATTAAAGAATTTCACGAATCCGGTCAAAAAGCTGACGCCCTGTTCCAGCCCTCCGTTAAAGTCCTGGACCAATGGCACCTGGGAATAGAAGTACCAACTGGTGCTGT
>CBDUWS010000067.1:0-7809 GCA_965370985.1 uncultured bacterium | reverse complement strand
CAGGCCATATTAACGAGTGGGGAATGAACACGATGCCGATGTTTCAATACATGGGGAAAAACCAAGGGGGTAAGTCCATTCAGGGAGAGATCCTTGCGTCCTCCTCTCGTGAAGCTATTCAACTACTTCGTAGGCAGGATATGTTGGTGACTCACCTGACTGAAAAGGTGGTGAGTGCCTTGGATGCAAGTCAATGGAAAGGTTCCTGGAGAAAGCCGCGTGTCACGAACAAAGAGCTTGTGGTTTTTACCCATCAATTCGGGATGTTGATCCGGGCTGGTGTGCCTCTTTTGGAATGTCTGGATATCCTAGGGACCGAGACAGAAAATTCAGCCTGGCAACCGGTGCTCAGTCGAATACGTGCAGACGTTGAACAGGGGGCGTTATTAGCTGGGGCTCTCGGGCGTTTTCCGACCATCTTTCATAAATTTTTTCGGAGCATGGTAGAAGTCGGAGAAACTACAGGTCAGTTGGATGAAAGCCTTTCACAGCTGGCGGTCTATTTAGAAAAACAGGAAAAGTTGCGGGCAAAGATTATATCTGCGTTGGCCTATCCAGCTTTGCTGGTGACGGTGGCCTTGACGGTTTTGGTGTTTTTACTTGTCTGGGTCGTACCGTTATTTTCTGGACTCTTTCAGGAATATGGCGAATCCCTTCCCTGGTTGACGCAGGTCGTTATTCATCTCGCGGATAGTTTACGTGAGCATGCGGTTCTTTTCTTAGGGCTGTTTGGAAGCCTGGTTGTCGGAAGCCGTTTGATGCTGGCTAATACGAAGAGCCGTCAGGTCATTGATGGGGTACTTTTGCGGCTTCCATTACTCGGGGCAATTTTTCGAAAATCGGCGATTGTCCGATTTTCGCGAACGTTGGGCTTTTTAGTTCGCCGGGGAGTCCCGCTGTTAACTGCGTTGTCGGTGGCCGCAACGGTGACGGGTAATACCGTTATTGAGCATAGCATTAAACACTTAGTGACTGAGGTTCAGGATGGGAATCCACTTTCGGAGACATTACGGGCTAGCGGTATATTTCCGTCCATGGTGACGCAAATGATCAAAGTTGGAGAGTCGACCGGGTCGTTAGATACGATGCTTGAGAAGATTGCTGATTTATTTGAGCAAGAAGTCGACCGAGCGGTCGCCACATTGACATCGTTGCTGGAGCCTTGTGTGATCGTCGTTGTGGGTGGTGGGATTGCGCTTGTCGTTGTGGCCATGTATCTTCCTATTTTTTCCATTGGATCGGTCATCGGATAGAAGGAGAATAAGCCTTGGGTGACAATGCTGCCCCCGAAAACGAAATTATCGTGCAGGCTCCAGCCAAGGTGAATCTCTGTATTCGTGTCTTAGATCGGTTGCCAAACGGGTACCATGGACTATGGTCCCTTATGCATTCCGTGGACCTGTTCGATCAACTTCGGATTGGCTTGAACCCCACCCATGATCAGGTGCAGTTGACCTGTGACAATGCGGTCTTGCCGGTAGATGGAAGAAATCTGGTGTATCGTGCCGCTGAAGCTGTTCTTCGGCGTGCCAAACTAGCGGTGGGAGTGGACATTGAACTCAGGAAAGCGATTCCGCTTGCTGCGGGTTTGGGTGGTGGGAGCAGTGATGCAGCGGCCACTATCCATGGTTTAGGGCATTTGCTGAAATTGGAGTGGGGCCTCTCGGAAATGTGTGAGGTCGGTGCAGAATTGGGTAGCGACATTCCCTTCTTTTTCCAGGCTCCCTGTGCTTTGGTAGGAGGTTGGGGGCAAGAGGTCACTTCCTGCACGATTGACGGGAAGCGGTGGGTCGTGTTGGTCAATCCGGGGTTTCCCGTCCAGACCAAATGGGCGTATGAGCAATTGTCCTCCAATCGGTCAGGTGTTCCTCCTTTGAGTCCATGGGCCGAAACAGTCGAGCGCCAATTCCATGTATCTTGGGACGATGTGATCAAGGCAATGGAGAATGATTTTGAATCGCCATTGTTTCCTTTGTACCCGATTTTGGGATTTATTAAAGAGAAACTCTGTGCTCTTGGGGCACAGGCTGCACTGTTGTCCGGAAGTGGAGCCACGGTATTTGGCCTATTCCTGACATGTGAAGCTGCCAAGGAAGCCGCAGCTCAGTTGCGACGCGATACTCAATGGAGTGTTTTCGACGTCCCAATGGGGTCCACAGAGTTACCTCATACTCCAATTCTTCGTGAAGCCTCTTCTGAGGCTCTGTCCGTCTAATTCCAGGAATTTGAGTTGACAAGCTGAAGATTTTCCCATTAACTTTGCTCTGCTTTTCTGCCAAGCTCATCGGCCATACTAACGGTATCTCTCTTCTGGAAGGCAAGCGAAACACATGCCACGTGATCTCAAGTTGTTAACGGGAAATTCCAATCCAGGCTTGGCCAAGGAAATTGCTGAATATATTGGGCAAGAATTGAGTCAAGCCACCGTGACGACCTTTAGTGATGGAGAGACACGCGTTCGTATCGATGAGAATGTGCGGGGAGGGGATGTGTTTCTGATCCAGTCCTGCTGCCATCCTGTGAACACCTCGATTATGGAGCTGTTATTGTTGATTGATGCCGTCAAGCGGTCTTCGGCTTCAAAGATTACTGCGGTGATTCCCTATTATGGCTATGGCCGGCAAGATCGCAAGGATCAACCTCGAGTGCCGATTAGTGCCAAGCTCATTGCTGATCTTTTGACCGTGGCCGGGGCCAATCGGATTTTGACGATGGATCTGCATGCGGGGCCAATTCAAGGGTTTTTTAATATCCCTGTTGACCATCTGTATGCGATGCCTATTCTCTTGGACTATATAAAAAAACAACACGTGTCTGATATGGTGATTGTTTCCCCCGATGCCGGGGGAGTGGAGCGTGCGAGAGCTTTTGCCAAACGGCTGAACTCCTCCTTGGCTATTATCGATAAGCGGCGGGAGTCACCCAATCAGGCTGAAGTTATGAATATTATCGGTGATGTTAAAGACAAGCACGCCCTCTTATTTGATGATATGATCGATACCGCAGGCACGATTGTCCAAACGGCGAAAACATGTTTAGATAACGGAGCGCTCTCGGTCTGGGCGGGTTGCACCCATCCCGTATTGTCTGGTCCGGCCCTAGAACGGTTGGAGGGATCGTGCTTGCGAGAAGTGGTGGTGACGAATACGATTCCGTTAAATGGGAAAGACCATCATTGTTCAAAGTTAAAGGTACTTTCTGTTGCGCCGCTGTTGGGTGAGGCAATTTTGAGAATTCATCGAGAAGAATCCGTGACATCCTTGTTTGTTTAGGGATTAAGAATACATAATTGCGGATTGAAAACATTCACTTTTCTTGTTAGGAAGAAGAGGTTACAACCATGAGATATGAACTGGAAGTTGAAAGCCGAGAAAAATCTGGGAAAGGGGTCGCACGACAGTTGCGCCGTGAGGGAAAAATTCCAGGTGTGTTATATGGCGCCGGAAAATCTCAATTTCTGGCATTAAATCATAATTTGGCCAGGAAACTGGTCTTATCCCAGGTTGGCCATACCGGTCTGTTGACCGTTAAGGTTCCCGGCCAAGAAGACAAGGTGGCGGTGTTGCAAGATCACCAGCTAGATCCGGTTACCGGGGCCATTCTTCATATTGATTTATTTGAAGTCTCGATGGAGAAATCCATTCGAGTGAAAGTTCCAGTATCAGTTATTGGGGAGGCGCCAATTGGTATCAAAGAAGGCGGGATCTTGCATCAGCCTCTTCGAGAATTACATATTGAATGCCTGCCGGGATTAATCCCTGATCATATTGAGGTCACGGCCACGAATTTAGCTGTGGGGCAGGGCATCCATGTCAAAGAGGTGGAAGCGCCAGAGGGGGTCAAGATATTGGATGATCAAGGTTTGATGGTCGTTCATGTCGCCACCAAGATTTCTGCGGCCAAATTAGAATCTTTGCTAACTCGTGAAGTAGCTGAGGGTTCACCTGTTCCGGCTGAGGACAAGGCCAAGGCTGAAGGGGAACCGGCGGCGGCTCCAGCTCCAGATTCAGAGAGTAAGGCAAAAGAAGGAAAAAAATAATCCTTGCACGCGGTCGTGGGCCTTGGAAACCCTGGACCAGCCTATCAACAGACGCGGCACAATCTAGGATGGATGGTTCTTGAACATGCGGCCCGTCGTTGGGGCATTGCGCTAGCCCAACAAGGCCAAGCCCTGCAAGGGCAAGGGGCGATTCATGGGCATGCAGTGCTCCTAGCCTTGCCCTTGATATGGATGAATCAGACTGGAGAAGTCGTTCAATCCATTCTTCAAGACCGAAAGCTCGCATCACCAGATCTCATCCTGGTTTATGATGATCTGGACCTTCCTCTTGGTGCACTTAAGATTAAAACTCATGGTGGTGCAGGTGGCCACAATGGTCTGCGTTCTGTCATGTCGTGTCTAGGAACCCAAGATTTCTGTCGGCTGAAGGTGGGAATTAACCGACCTCCCGTCGATGAAGATCCAGCTCAGTATGTGTTGTCCGCATTTGCCCAACATGAACGTGAGCCGGTCAATGCTGTGCTATCTAACGCGGTTGACGCCTTAGAATGTTTGATACGGGAGGGGGTTTCAGTTGCTATGAACCGGTTCCATGCCCCTCCCCCACAGCAAGAAATAGAATGACGATGGGATAGAGGTACGACTTGATTATCTTGAAAAATTTTCGCAAAATCTGCGTGTACAGCAATTTGGATGGATGAGGGGTTATGTGATGAAGGACGGGAATGCGATATTTTTCCAATTCATTCATTGTTAAAGATTTTGCAATAAGGTCCATCTAGACAGAATGCTTTATTTTCTTCAATGGTATCAATATGTGGCGTTTTCGTTCTGTGTGTTTGACAGAATCTTTGACCCTGTGGTAGTTTCGTTTCCCTTTTGTGGTATAAGGGGACTGGTCTGTCTACAAACGAGTCAATTATTCAGCGAGAAAGGGTGTTATGAAACTATACGAATCAGTATCTATCCTGCGGCCTGTTCAAGTTGAAACCGAGAATGATCGGGTGGTTGAGAAAATGCAGGAAATATTAACCCAATCTGGGGCAACTATATTGAAGATGGACAACAGCGGGAAGAAGAAACTGGCTTACGATATTCAGCATGAAAGAAAAGGCACATTCATTACCCTTCAATTTGAAGGGCCACCAACTGTCATTGCCGAGTTGGAACGTTTCCAACGTATGGAAGATCAAGTGATGAAGTTTATGACTGTTCGTTTGAACCCAGCTGACTTGGTACCAGTTGAGCAATCTGAGAAACCTGAGGGAGAGGATTCCGTGGATGCTGGGGTTCAATAAAGTTATTTTGATCGGGAACCTCACGAGAAATCCAGAGCTTCGGTATACTCCGAGCGGGACGCCTGTCGTGAATTTTCCCTTGGCGGTGAATCGTCGCTATCGTCAAGCGGATGAACCAAAAGAAGAAGTATGCTATGTTGATATCGTTGTGTTCGGGCGGCAAGCCGAGCATTGTGGGCAATATCTCAATAAGGGTGATGGAGCTATCGTTGATGGACGTCTTCAGCAACGACGTTGGGAAACGGATGATGGGCAAAAGCGAAGCAAACATGAGGTGGTGGCTCAAACCGTGACTTTCTTACCAAAAAAGACATATTCAGGGAGCTCTGGATCGGGAGTATCTGAGGAATCAACCTATGATTCGGAAGATTATTATCCTGAGCCCATGCCCTAATTTTTAGCGGAGGAGAAGTTTCTGTGGAAAAAGGACGATTATTTCAGCGGAAGAGAGTCTGTCGCTTTTGCATTGATAAGACACCCTTAGATTATAAGGATGCTAATCTGCTGAGAAATTTTCTGACCGAAAGGGGACGGATTATTCCCCGTCGAACTTCGGGGAATTGCTTGCGGCATCAACGTCGCCTTACCCAGGCGGTGAAGCGGGCTAGGCATATTGCCATTATTGCTTTTTCAGAAGACTAATTAAGGCATCTAACGGGATTGTGACGATAAACTCCAGAAAATACTATACTATGGGGTTGTTTTAAGAGTGCTTCTTTGGTGTTCGCCATGCCTTTAATAATTAATTTAGGCGACATTCCTTCTGAAGGACAGACTATCGACTGTGAGATTCTTCCGTCAGAGATTGATTTGCCCCCTGATGATGGAAAAATTCTTGGACCTCTGAATTGTGCTGGCCAGATATTTTTGCCCGATGATCGAATGGCCCACTTCCAAGGAACGCTGACTGGGCGGGTGGCTCGTGAATGCGTCCGGTGCTTGGCCATCTTTGAGGAAGATCTGTTATTGTATTGTGACGCCAATTTCTGTCAATCGACTCCTTCCGCTCCTTCCCCCGATTCTTCGAAGAAAATGAAAAAAGGGAGTCGAAGACACATTCCACCAATTGATGAAGCACAGGAACAGGACGTTGACACGTACCCAATAACAGAAAGTCAGATTGACCTGCTTCCCGCTTTGCGGGAATATCTCATCCTGGCAACTCCCCTGCATCCCTTGTGTCAGGAAAGTTGTGCCGGGTTGTGCCAAGTATGTGGAGCCAATTTAAACGAAGGCGTATGTGGGTGTTGCTTGCCTGTCACCGCTTCATCATCTGTGGTTTCGGACACTCCCTCTATGGAGAGTAAGAAAGCCCACAAACCTTCTCCGAGACTTGTTTGAATCAGGACGTGAAGGTAATAACCATCTCTTAACGAAGAAGTTGGACGACTATGGCTAATCCTAAACACAAAATCTCAAAAGCCCGTCGGGATAAACGACGGTCCCATCATGCGCTTACTCCTCCGAACCTTTCGGTCTGTCCCCAATGTCATGAGTTGAAACAGCCTCATGTGACCTGCCTGAACTGTGGTACCTATAAAGGCAAGGCAATTATTGCGGTTGAAGAAGGATAGCGTCTGACTTTTTTCGCCCAGATTATTTTCAAGCCAATCCCATGAAAATAGCCGTGGATGCGATGGGAGGAGATCATGGTCTATCTCCCAGCGTTGAAGGAGCTCTCCAAGCGACAAGGGAGTCATCTCTTTCTGTGATTTTGGTTGGAGATCAATCGGCTATTCAAGCTCAGCTAGACCAACTCAGCGGCAAGAAACCTAAAATTGAAATTTTTCATGCTTCCCAGGTTGTGGGGATGCATGAATCCCCAGCGTTATCAGCAAGAAAAAAACGTGATTCTTCCATATGGAAAGCCACGGAGTTAGTCAAAATTAAACAGGCTGATGCCTTGGTGAGCGCTGGGAATACCGGTGCCACGATGGTATCGGCCTTTTTTCTGTTGGGGTTCATTACGGGGGTTGACCGCCCGGCCATTGCAGCGACCCTGCCAACCCGGAAAGGGAAGGCCATCATGTTAGATGTCGGGGCGACGGTCGATTGTACGGCTCGTCAACTGTATCAATTTGGCATTATGGGTCATGAATATGGGAAGCATCTTTTGGGCGTCGAGCGACCTCGTGTCGGACTCTTGAGTATCGGAGAAGAAGATACCAAGGGCAATGAAGTGACCAAAGAGGTCTTTAAGCTTTTAAAAGAGAGTCATATTCATTTTATCGGCAATGTAGAAGGACGAGACGTGTACAGTGGGAATGCCGATGTGATTGTGTGTGATGGTTTTATTGGCAATGTGGCATTGAAAATATCAGAAGGTCTGGCGGATGCCATAAAAAAAATGCTGATGAAGGAAATTGCTCAGTCTGCTATGGGGCGCTTCTCCTATCTCTTTGTGGCCGGTCCTCTTCTTCGCTTACGCCGAAAAACCGATTATGCTGAATTTGGCGGGGCTCCGCTTTTGGGGGTCGAGGGTATCAGCATGATCTGTCATGGGCGATCTTC
>CBDUWS010000066.1:0-7963 GCA_965370985.1 uncultured bacterium | reverse complement strand
TGCACTTTTTTGACTCCAGGGATATCTTCAAGGCTTGTGACGATGGTCGAAGTGTTGAGGTGGGGTGGTGTAGATTCCAATAGAATATCCAGTGATTCCCGAAAGAGCGGCCAACTACCTTTGACAATCACGACGACCAACACCAAGCTAATCAAAGGATCAAGAATTGTTAATTGAGTGAGTGCAATCCCAAGCCCGCAGAAGATCACTCCCAAAGACACCCAGGCGTCCATCATCATGTGAAGAAAAGCGCCACGAATATTGAGGTCGTTTTTGGCGCCTTGCCGTAATAACCACGCTACGCCAAAGTTGGCAATCATACTGACTCCCGCAATTCCCATCACCCAGAGCCCTGGAATGTGCTCAATCGGTGTCATGATCCGGTAAAAGGCGATGCCCGCAATAATCAGCCCAGAGATGAGCAATGTGAGGCTGTTGAGAAATGCCGCGATTGTGCCCGCACGGTGGTAGCCAAAAGTGCGTTCTTCGGTTGCCGGCTGTCCAGCCAAAATATGAGCGTACAACGCTAGCAACAGTGAGCCTTGGTCGATAAGATTATGGCTGGCATCGCTCATGAGCCCGAGGCTATTGGTCCAATAGCCTCCAATGAATTCAGCGAGGATGATGATGCCGTTTAAGACGAGACCTAGTTTGAGACGATTGGTGAGAGGGGAGGGTGCAGTGTGTGAATGAGACATACTCTAATAGTGTCGCATGATTCCTAAGAAGGGACAAGAATGAAGAAAATTGACGAGACGGGATGTATTCCCGGACAAGGAGACCCAGAGGGGCAAGAGGGCAAGGTAGAGCTTGGAATGCGAGAACTAGTCCGATGTTCGGAATAGGACAACCGGATGGTCAATAGTAACGAAAATAGGCTGGGTTTAATCGTCGAACGATTCTTGCGACGAAGTTTTGACAGCCTGCTTCGTGGTATCCACTGCAGAATTGACTCGATTGGCCGCGTGTTTCATGGTTTCTTTTGCTTCCTCCGACCAAGTCTGCATGGCTTCTTTGGTTTGTGCCGCCATTTCGGAAAATTCGTCTTGGGCCGTTCTGGCGCCACGGGCTAGGCGGTTGCGGAGTTGCGAGCCTGATTCAGGTGTGAGCATGATGGCCGTTCCTGCGCCCAATAAGAATCCAGCAATAAAAACAAATGTATTGACCCAGCTTGAATCGCCCTGTCCATTGTTGTCGCTCATGGTGATATTCCTCCTTGCTCGTACGGCCGTTATGAATTTCTGTGGTTGTTTTTCGAAGTTGCCATTACGGCCATAATCGCTCCACCTAAGCATACCCCGGAAGCGAAAATTAAACTATAAGAGAGTCCCGTTCGTAGCTCGGGCCAGGTGTCCAAAACCCGTTTCCATAGGGGAATTTCATCGGAAACATGGACGTGACCTTCCCACCCCAACGCTCCTTGTGGCATGGAATGATCGGCCATGGGCTCATCATCAGTTTCGCGAACAGTGTTGAGATTGGTCACAGTCATGAAAGAGGCTCCAATAAGGCAAAAGGAAAATGTGCAAACAACGTGGCTACGGGTAATTCTACCATGTCTGAATCCTTTTGTGGAGCCACAATTTCTTGGGTAAAGACATTCCGAAATGATTGGGCTCCCAAGTCCGAAGGAAGGGTAATCCACGTTTGTCCCCATACGGATTCCCCAACAGGAAAAGTCGTGGGATCAGGAATGAGTTGGGTCAAAAATCGTGGCAAAACGGTCAAGCCAACGTTGTTTTTATCTTGTCGAAGAAATCCACAGACATGCTCCGCTCGTTCTCCTTGGGCGTCCAATGCGCGATAGGACCCGTTCAGAAGGAGTGAGGAGTGGGTTTTGCGGTAGTGGAGAGCCGTGAGTGTGACATACATTTTAATAAGACCATTGTCGGCATGTTGAAACAGAAACTGGATGAGTTCGATGGGGTTAAGCTTTTGTTGGAGGTCTTGCAATTCAGCCAGACGTTCTTGGTAAAGCGCATAGTCCACCAAGCCACGGTTATCCGGGTCGACTAAGCTCAAATCCCAGAGCTCAGTGCCTTGATAAAAGTCGGGGATGCCAGGGGCCAGTGTTTTAATCAACACTTGGGCAAGGGAATTATAGATACCGTAGCTGGCGATACGGCTCTGAAACGGCAGGAAATCTTCCAGAAAGACATTCGTTGGAGCGGGAGAAAGAATGCGAGCCAGAAATTTCAAGACCGCCTGTTCATAGGCTTCATCGGGATTCAGCCAACTGCTGGTCACTTTCGCCTCCCGTAAGGCTTTGATCATATAGGTTTGAAGACGTTCTAAAAGTTGTGTACGGACTTCATCCGAGTATGGACCGAATGGCCAGGCTCCAAGCAAGGTTTGGTAGATGAGATATTCTTCATTACGGCTGGGGACCAGTTGTTCTTCAAGGCGATGCGTGGCCTTTTTATTGAGGCGGTTCCAGGTACGCAGGCGGTTGCGCCATTCCGTGGGGATTTCGGATAGCACATTGATACGCGCACGGACGTCTTCACTGCGTTTGGTGTCATGTGTGGTGGTAGAAGACAGACTCCATGGCCAATGATCTGCCCGTTCTTGCATATATTGATGAAAATTCGAAAGGGAAACGCCGAAATGTTGGGGCTCTCCTCCAACTTCATTTAATGAGGTCAGGCGGTTGTATTGGTAAAACGCGGTATCTTCGACGCCTTTGGCCGTAACGGGGCTGGTTGTTTGTTGAAACTTCATGACAAAAGGACGGAGGATCTCCCAATCTAAAGGGGAAGAATCTTGTGGGGTGTTCATGAGAAGGTCACGAATGAAATCAAAGACCAAATTACTGAGAGCAGGATTGCGGCGTTTGGCGCGAGCCACGGCCAGCCGAATATAGACGCGGTCGCGGTCGGTAACCGGTTCCTCGGGATCGGGACGGACATAGGTGCGATACACCGGGAAACACGCAATGATCTCTCGAATGGCATAAATCAAGCTATTGAGCGTAAAGTCGCGGGAGCGGCGGTTCCGTTCAGACAGAACATTGAGCTCGTGCCCTAACGCATTGATTTCTCCAGCCATGGAGCTGGTCATAATCAGTTTTTTACATTGATAGATAAGATCATCGTAGTGAAGTGATTTCTTGGTAAAGCGGGTATAGAGTTGTTCGATCTGCCTCTGATGCGAAGACTGAACGAACAAATGGTTCACCAGAGAGAGGAAGGCATAGCCTGTGGTTCCGTGGACGGGCCAATCGGGATTCAGGCGTTCCCCCGTGCCTAAGATTTTTTCGACCAACAGATAGAGGACCCGCCCTTGGGAATCGGGTGTGGCGTGAAACTGTTGAGCCGCCCAGGTTTGCCATTGAGCCAGGTAACCCTGAGGGTCATAGAGACCATCCACATGGTCGATTCGTAAACCGGTAACGGCACCAGACGAAACGAGATCGAAGATCTTTTGTTGAGCTTCTTGAAAAACGGCAGATTGTTCCATACGAATCGCCGCCAATTGATTGATATCAAAAAACCGGCGGTAATTAATCTCTTCCCCAGCCACCCGCCAAAAGGCCAATCGATAGGCTTGATTAGAAACCAATTCGTCCAAAAGGTCGAAACTGGGAGGGGAGCCTTTGATGCCATTGATCACACGAAGATTGTCTACAAGAAAGTGGCGGAGCGTTTCATGTTCGGCGATAACGGTGGAGAGGCGCCGTCGAATGACGTCCTTTTCTCGATAGCGTTCAGCGATGCGCTCCGGATCCGTTTCCGTGCGTGAGGGCAAATGGGATAACGCGGTCACGATACTTTGATATTCTTGGAGATCCGGTGACGATTCCCCAAGGGCGGTGATCAGGTCGTCTTGGCGGAAGGTCAGAACCATGGGCCATGTGGAAGGATCTAAGGGCAGACGATGTTCATAATATTGTAGAAAAATTTGTCCGTCATCATAATGTAGAACGATTTCTTGATTTTCTAAAACGATGCCATATTGGTCTCCCAAAATGGGAAGTAGGACTGTATTTTCCAGTTCGGGTTTAACGGGAGTCCAATCGATATCAAAAAACGTGGCGTAATGCGAAGAGGGGCCGTTTTCCAACACATCTTGCCACCAGACATTGGCGGAGCCGGCAATACCCATGTGATTAGGGACGACATCTAAGAGCTGTCCCATGCCATGTTTCTGGAGAGCCGTGATAAAGACCTGATAGTCGGCTTCCGTCCCGATTTCAGGATTGAGGACCGTGGGATCAATTACATCATAGCCATGGGAACTCCCCGGTGCGGCTTTCAAATAGGGTGAGGCATAACAATCAGTAATGCCCAATTTGTCCAGGTAAGGTATCAGACGTGCGGCGTCTAAAAAGGTAAAGGAGGCGTTGAATTGCAAGCGATAGGTCGAAAGTGGAATGCGAGGGAAATCAACAGACATGATCGAGGGATCACGTGAGAGAAGAAGAGGATGAGATCGCCCGCCCTCCATAGGATTGTCCACGAGGGAGGATCGTGAGCCCCAGTTTGCCGGAAGGTCGCTTTCCCCCACGACCTTTGTCACCACCCAAGATGGCTCCAGATTCAATCACGTTAAACCGATCAATGATGCAGCGTTGAAGATGACACTTCGGGCCAATGACGGTACCATCAAGAATAATGGATTCTTCGATCGTACAGCCTTCGCCAATACGAACATTGCGGCCAATGATTGAGCGTGTAATCGTACTGTCAATCACGAGACTGCCTTGGCCCACCATGGCATCATTCATTTGAGAACGGACCATGCTCGCGACGGGATCGGTCAAGGCATCCGTGGTAATGGGCCATTTCACGTTGCGTAAGTCAAAAATGGGTGTTTCGCCTAAGACGTCCATATTGGCTTGCCAATAGGCTTCCATCGTTCCCACATCACGCCAGTAGCCCCATTCTTCATAGGGGTGAATCCCGGGCACAGCATTTTCCATAAAATCGTAGGCTAAGACCCGATGAGATTTGATGAGGGAAGGAATAATGTCTCGTCCAAAATCGTGTGTTCCAGTCTGACTGGCATCCTTCTCTAAGATCCGGACCAATGTTTCGGCATTGAAAATATAGTTTCCCATGGAACTGTATGACATTTCCGGGTTGCCAGGCATGGGTTTGGGCTGAGCCGGTTTTTCTTCAAAGCCCACAATCTGGTGATCGGAACTGGCTTCAATAATGCCAAAGCCTTTGGCAGCATGAATCGGGACGGGGAGCGCGGCCACGGTCACCTCGGCTTGCTGGTCGAGATGAAATTGAATCATTTGTCGGAGATCCATGCGATAGATATGATCGGCTCCGAAAACGGCGACTAAGCCTGGTGCAAAGTCCCGAATAAGATTGATGTTCTGATAGACCGCATCGGCGGTCCCTTCATACCATTTGCCTCGTCCCTTCATTTGCGGGGGGACGACCGTGATAAATGCCTGCCGATTGGGTCCACTAAAACGCCATGCCCGTCGAAGGTGCTCAATCAGGGATTGTGAGCGATATTGGACAAGCACATACATGGCTTGAATACCTGAGTTGATAAAATTACTCAGGACGAAATCGGCAATCCGATAGTTGCCGGCAAAGGGAACCGAAGGCTTACTACGTTGTTCGGTCAGGGGCATTAACCGCTCACCTTTGCCACCCGCCATAATCATGGCCAGGACTTTTTGCGGCATCCGTTCTTGAGGGGGTTTTCGTCTTGGTGACATGGTTATAAGGGATCTGGATTGACAGGGAGTTGTTTTTGCTCTTCTACGGATCGTTCAAGTTGTGCGATGGTCTTTTGTTGTTGGGCAATTAATCGACTTTTTTTAATAAAAGACGGCAAGGACGCGATAATGCTCAATATGACGCCAAAAGCCAACGCGGTGAGAAGTACCACGACGAGCGATCCTTGAAACGTCCACGAAAAAAAGTTCAGGATGATAGGCTCCGAATTCTGTAATGAAAAGGCAACGGCAAAAAACAAAACGAGTAAGAATGTGATGAGTGCAGAATACATAGGTTAAGAAAGTATGATAGGGTCTTTCTAGTTAACATAGAACTTAACGGATGGCAATGCCTGTAACCCCTGAACAACTTCAGCGAATTTTGACTGCCCAAGAGTGGGATCCCTTTTCCGTGCTGGGCCCGCATCGGGAAAGCCATGGGAATACCGAGCAGATTCGGATCCGTGCTTTTCTGCCTGATGCCGCCGAAGTGGCCTGCCTTCCTCCTCAACAGCATGCGGATCCGTTGCCGATGACCCTTGTTGCCCCTGATGGGCTGTTTGAAGCGGTCTTTCAAGGAAAAGCTCTAGCCCCCACATACCAATTTCGGGTCACCACGACCCAAGGCAGTACCATTCAGCAATATGATCCCTATGCCTTTTCTCCTGTCTTGTCCGATTTTGATTTGCACCTGTTTGGTGAGGGGAAACTCTATAAAGCCTATGACAAATTGGGGGCGCATCTTTGTACGCATGAGGGAGTGCGAGGCGTGAATTTTGCGGTCTGGGCTCCGAATGCCAAGCGTGTGAGCGTTGTCGGAACATTCAATGACTGGGATGGGCGGCGGCATCCTATGCGTGCTCGGGGGGGAGTGGGAATTTGGGAACTGTTTCTTCCCGGTATGGGGGAAGGCGAGCTCTATAAATACGAAATATTACCGCAAGGAGGAGGTGCGCCGTTTACGAAAGCTGATCCCTTTGCCACAGCCGCAGAATATCGTCCGAAAACGGCCTCTCTGGTCTACGATGTGTCTCAGCATAAGTGGAGAGATACAACGTGGATGGAAGAGCGAAAGACTGGGGATCCGCTGAAAAAACCAGTCTCCATCTATGAAGTGCATCTTGGCTCGTGGAAACGTGTGGTGGAAGAGGGGAATCGGTGGTTGACCTATCGGGAGTTGGGCGAAAGTCTGGTTCCTTATGTAAAAGACATGGGGTTCACGCATATCGAACTGATGCCCATAGTGGAACATCCATTTGATGGGTCATGGGGGTATCAGGCTACAGGCTATTTTGCGCCGACCAGCCGATTTGGGACGCCGGAAGATTTTATGGAGTTTGTGGACGTTTGTCATCAATCCGGCATTGGCGTCATCATGGATTGGGCGCCGGCACATTTCCCCGACGATCCACATGGCCTCGCGTTTTTCGATGGCACGCATCTCTATGATCATGCCGATCCTCGAAAAGGTTGGCACCCTGAATGGAAGAGTCGAATCTTTAACTATGGCCGGACTGAGGTCAAAAACTTCCTCATCAATAGTGTCTTGAGTTGGTTTGATCGCTATCACATCGATGGTCTGCGTGTGGATGCGGTAGCGTCCATGCTCTATCTGGACTATGCCCGTAAAGACGGCGAGTGGGTGCCGAATCAATATGGCGGAAACGAAAATCTGGAAGCGGTGGAATTCATAAAAGAATTGAATGCCGTCGTTCATCAGGAACATCCCGGAATCATTACGATAGCGGAAGAATCAACAGCATGGCCAGGTATCTCCAGGCCGACCTATGTTGGAGGGTTGGGTTTTTCTTTTAAATGGAATATGGGTTGGATGCACGATACACTGGAATATTTTCAACAAGACCCCGTGCACCGGAAATTTCATCAGAACCAAGTCACTTTTGGGCTCATGTATGCGTTCACGGAAAATTTCATTCTGGTTCTTTCGCATGATGAAGTCGTGCATGGGAAGAAGGCTCTTCTCGATAAAATGCCTGGGGATAATTGGCAACAGTTTGCCAATCTCCGTGCGCTCTACGGCCATATGTGGGGCCATCCAGGGAAAAAGATGCTCTTCATGGGCGGGGAAATCGGGCAATGGTGGGAATGGAATCATGATGACAGCCTGCAATGGCATTTACTCGAATATGCCCCGCACCGCGGTTTACAGCAATACATCGCCGATCTGAATCGACTGTATCAATCAGAGCCGGCGTTGTATGAAGTAGATTTTGATTGGCAAGGCTTTCAATGGATTGATCTGCACGATAGCGACAATTCCAC
>CBDUWS010000065.1:0-8160 GCA_965370985.1 uncultured bacterium | reverse complement strand
CCCCATCGTTGGCCTTGGAACCAATCGTATTGACTTCCCGTCCCATTTCTTGAAGAAGAAAATCCAGGCGTTTGCCGACAGGTCCCTTGGCTTTGAGAGCGGTACGGAATTGAGCCACATGGCTCTTCAGCCTGGTGAGCTCTTCCGTCACATCGGAGCGTTCAGCCAACATCACAATCTCTTGGGCCAACCGATCCATATTCACAGACTGCCCATCTAATAATTTCGCTACCCGCGCCTTCAAACGAAGACCAGAGGCTTGCAAGGCCACAGGAATACGCTGTTGGACCGTGCGAAGGCGACCTTCGATGGTCTGAATACGTTGGGCCAGATCTTTTTGTAAGACCGAGCCTTCTTTCCTTCGCATTTTTTCTAAATCGCCTAACGCTTTTTGGGTCAATCCCGTCACCACGGCCGACATATCCTTGATCGGCGCCATCTCTTCATTCACAGAAAACAGATCACGGAAACCGGCTACGACATTCACATCGACGGTTCCACTCAATTGACATTCACGCTGCAAAGACTGCAACCCTTGAATATACCGACGTGCCAGATCTCGATCCAACTGGACCACTCTTTTAGTGCCGGATCCTCCACCATTGACCATCACCATCACCTCAACTCGCCCTCGCTCACACACCTGTTTGATCTGTTCTTTCAGATCAAGTTCCATACTTGAGAGCGTTTTGGGAAGACGGGCCATGATTTCGCAAAATCGATGATTCACCGATCGAATTTCGACCCCTACCATTGTTCCCTGCGAGAGTGCTTCTCGTTTGCCAAAACCCGTCATACTTTTCATATTAGCCGTCGCTTCCCTTCCCATTCACAATCGTCATATAGCATACACCTGTCACAGTTTGGCGTTCTGGCCTGGCACACATGCCGCCCATGTAATAAGATTCGTTGTGTTCCTATCGTCCATTGAGATTGCGGCAGGAGAGACTGCAGATCTTCTTCGATTTTGGTTGGATCTTGGCTCTTCGTCAAGTCGAGCCGATTGGCGACTCGCTTCACATGCGTATCCACAACCACGGCAGGTTCTCCAAAATAACTCCCCAAAATCACATTGGCTGTCTTGCGCCCCACCCCCGGAAGCGTGGTCAACGCATCCATCGACGCAGGAACCTTACTCTTAAACGTGGCCACTAACGTTTCCCCGCATCCAATAAGATGTCGTGCTTTGCTTTTATAAAATCCGGTGGGCCGGATGAGAGACTCCAATTCCACCTGATCAGCTTTCGCAAAATCTTCTGCCGTACGATAGCGAGTAAAAAGATTCGGTGTCACCTGGTTTACACGCTCATCGGTACATTGCGCAGATAGAATAGTCGCCACCAACAATTCTAATGGATTAGAAGAGTCTAACGCGACTGTAGGATCGGGAATAGACTTCTGTAAATGTTCCAGAATCCGCCCTACACGTTTCTTGGTCGCAGCATGAGACCTCTCCGATCGGGATGCTGTTTTTCGTGAAATTTTTAGGCTCGCCACCATTATTATCCAACACCGTTTCCTGAAGGAACATTCTCATTGATGATTATGTCGCTTGATTCTGAAAATCGGGAAGTAGGATCCTGAAGTGTCAGAAGCAAATGGACAATCTCTTGTTGAATCACCTGAAGAGATGCCACGTCTAAAGCGGATCCCCCAATTCCTTCATACCGTTGACATAAGCGTTGCATGTCTTCACTTTCAAGAAGATCCCCTTTATTAAAAAATCGAAGGCACGGGATGTTTTCCAATCCTAATTCAGTCAAAACATGTTCAACCGCCCTGATGTGCTGCTCAGGATCCTGCGCATGTGCATCAATAACATGCACCAACACATCGGCTTCCTGTAACTCTTGTAACGTCGTTTGGAATGCGGCAACAAGGTCTTTGGGCAAATCTCGGATAAACCCCACCGTATCCGTGAGAATGACTTCTCCCAGATTTGGAAGATACCAGCGCCGGCTGACGGTATCTAGGGTTTCAAAAACACGATCTTTCACCGAAACGTGACTGTCCGACCACGCATTGAAAAGAGTCGATTTTCCTGCATTCGTATAGCCGATAATCGAAACGACGGGTAATCCACGTTTCATTCGACGCTTTCGCTGTTCCTGGCGGCCTTGACCGATGGATGTTAAGTCTCGTTCTAAATGCTGAATGCGTTCACGAATTCTTCGGCGGTCCGATTCCAATTTCGTTTCGCCAGGTCCCCGAGTCCCAATACCACCCGCCAGACGAGAGAAGGCCGTGCTCGACTGAGCCAGTCGAGGCAGCCGATAGCGTAATTGAGCCAATTCGACCTGAATATTCCCGATGTGCGAATGTGCCCGCTTGGCAAAAATATCAAGAATCACTTGGGACCGATCTAACACCCGAAGATCCGTAATTTCCGAAATACCCCGGACCTGAGCTGGAGTCAAATCTTGATCAAAAATCAAGGTGTCCGCTCCCGATTGCAGCGCTTGAATTGCTAATTCTTTCATTTTTCCTGAACCGACCACATATTTGGGATGAATAGACGCGGGTCGTTGCGTCACACATCCCAAGACTTCTACATCCTGCGCTCGTACTAATTCTTGGAGTTCATCGAGCCGCTCTTGTTGAAAGGCCATATGCCCTATGCCCACACTGACTAACAGTGCCCGCCCTTCCCGAATACCTTCTCTGGATATTTGACAGCCTTTAAGAATATCCTGTTCCAGGGACTGAATAAATTCCTGACAATTCAATTGAAACGACTCAAAGGCACAGGGCTTTAATTGTACGTAGGCTTGGTCATTTGTGGAATTGGGCACATTATGCGCAACATACACATCTTGCAGTCCCCCTGATTTCCCAACCCCCAGCGCCATAATTAAATCCAGGCGCAGCAGCGCCAAATCGGTGAGATCATCCTGAGTCAGTGGTTGATTTTTAAGATGGGTATGAACCAATCGTACGCCACGCAACAATCGAAGACCCGAACGAGTCCTCGACAAATTGGGAATCACCAATTCCTGCCCATTACCAATGATGACCGATTCAATTTGGCCCTGCCGATTCACGAGCAGCCCGATTTGCCTTCGGGTTTCAAATGTCAGATCGGCACATTCCCGAGCGACATCTAACGTCACCACTTTTTCCGGCGGAATGCGGCGACGATATAAATGCTCCATGCGGCTGATAAAGTTGGCTTTTAACCCGTGGAGGTTCCCAAGTACAGTAGGAATATAATGGCTCCTTCCTTAGCTGGCATCACCCTAAGGGCTCGCGAAATAATAACTTCCCCTTTTCGCATCCCACCTTCAGGCCATCTTGGGTCGATCTTCACTCGTAAAATCCTCAGCGTAGGCCTTGCTACGCCTGTGGTTTTGCTCCCTCAGATCGATCCAATCTGACCCAAATCTGGGCGCGAATTCCAGGAAGTTATTATTTCGCGAACCCTTAGGTGGGTGTTGTGGCCTTGGTAAAAAACTCGCTTTTACATTGCAAGGTCGATATCGCATCTTCATCCCATGATGCAAATTCCTGTCGTTTCAATTTCCGCAGTCCCGCCGCGGCAATCATCGCCCCATTATCGGTACATAAAGAACGTGGCGGCAGAGTTAAATCAAAGCCGAATGCCACGGCCTGCTCTTCCAGCTTATCCCGCAAACGAGAATTAGACGCCACCCCTCCTACGACCGAGATCGTTTTCACCTTATACTGACGTGCGGCACGGCAGAGTTTTTTGACTAAGACGTCCACAATGGCCTCTTGGTAACTCGCCGCAATATCGGCCACAGGCAACGGAGTCTTTCCGGCTTTTTTCGCATTTTTTAAAAAATAGAGGAGCGAGGTTTTCAGACCACTAAAACTAAAGGTCAAATCACCGCTATGTAATTGTGGACGTGGGAACGAAATCGCTTGCGGATTGCCATTTTTAGCCAATGTATCAATCGCCGGACCGCCAGGATAGGGCAAGTCCAACATTTTAGCTCCTTTATCGAACGCTTCTCCAGCAGCATCATCCAAGGTCCAACCAATAAATTGGAAGTCCCCGAGGGTAGGAACCCACGCCAAATGGGTATGCCCGCCTGAGGCCACAAGCACCATCGCCGGCGTCGCCATATCAGGGTTGGCTAACCAGGCGGATGCCAGATGTCCCTCCAAATGATTCACCGTCACATATGGAATGTTCCTGGCATAGGCTAATGCTTTCGCGAAGTTCACACCCACAATCAGCGCCCCGACCAAACCAGGACGATTGGTGACGGCGATGCCTGTTAATTCCGAAAGGGAAATACCCGCACGATCCAAGGCCTCTCTGGTCAGCACCTCCAATCGTTCCATATGACGACGAGAGGCCAACTCAGGCACAACACCCCCAAAAGGAGCATGTACATCGATTTGGGAGTCCAACACATTCGACAGGATATGTCCTTCGCCGTCCAATACTGCGACGGCTGTTTCATCGCAAGATGTTTCAATCCCTAATACCATTGCATACGTTTCTGAACACAAAAAAATTACCGGCTATTTTTTAGCACTTCCCCAAAACAACAAGACCCTCAGAACTTGACGTCCTGAGGGTCTTATCTATCCTCAATTTTGCCTTAGATCCAATCACACACTCGCTAACACTTCTTCTTCAATAAAACTTGGTGTTTTATCAGTTAAGACAACCTTAATCTTCTTGGCATCTTTAAATCGCCCTTTAATCAGTTCTTCCGAGAGCGGATCACCTAAACATCGTTGAATGGTTCGTCGCAGTGGGCGAGCGCCGTATTGCGATTCAAAGCCTTCATCTATGAGCCAGAGCTTCACTTCCTCGCTCACCTCTAAATGCACACCTCGTTCGAGCAATCTAGCATTAAACTCCCCAATGAGAATGTCAACAATAGTCACCAAATGTTCTTTCGTAAGTTGGTGGAAGACAACCATCTCATCGAGACGATTCAAGAATTCAGGGCTGAAATGGCGCTTCAATTCACTTAATACTTCGTCTCGCATTCGAGAGGTGTTTTCGGATTCCACATCTCGTTGAAATCCTAGGGACACACCCTTTTGAATGAATCGAGTCCCGATATTCGAGGTCATGACTAAAATGGTATTTTTGAAATCTACTTTTCGACCTAAACTATCGGTGAGTACTCCATCATCCAGTACTTGCAACAACACATTGAAAATATCGGGATGGGCTTTCTCGATTTCATCGAACAAAACGACCGAGTAAGGACGACGTCTCACCTTCTCCGTCAATTGTCCCCCTTCTTCATATCCCACATAACCAGGAGGGGCGCCGAACAGTCGTGAGCTAGTGAATTTTTCTTGATACTCGGACATATCAACTCGAATCAAGGCATCTTCAGTATTGAATAAAAACTCCGCTAACGCGCGAGCTAATTCCGTTTTCCCAACACCGGTCGGTCCCAAGAAAATAAACGACCCAATAGGTTTTTTTGCATCCTTCAGCCCGGCACGGGAACGACGAATAGACCGACAAATAGCCGAAATAGCTTCATCTTGTCCGACAATTCGCTTATGAAGATAGTCTTCCATATGCAAGAGTTTTTCGGACTCCTCTTCTTCTAATCTAAAGAGGGGAATGCCGGTGATTTTTGATACGACATAGGCGATATCTTCACCGGTAATCACGGGACGGTTTTTCTCTTGTTTTTTCTTCCAATCTTGCTTGGCATCATCCAATAACTTTCGGAACCGTTCTTCTTCTTCACGAAATTTCACCGCTTCTTCAAAATTCTGCAAGCCAATCGCGACCTCTTTCTCGCGGGCTACCCGCTTGAGTTCCTGATCTAACGATTTCAATTCCGGTGGCAGCGCATAGGTCAACAATTTGGCTCGAGAACCGGCTTCATCAATCAGGTCGATCGCTTTGTCAGGTAAAAATCGGTCGGTGATGTAACGATCGGTAAGCTTGACCGCTTCTTCAACCGCTTCATCCGTATAATCCACACCATGATGTTCTTCGTACCGATCACGCAGACCTTGTATGATACTAATCGTCTCTTCCACAGACGGCGGTTGTACATGGATCGATTGGAACCGCCGTTTCAAGGCTCCATCTTTTTCAATATGCTTCCGATATTCATCCAGGGTCGTGGCCCCAATACATTGAATCTCACCACGAGACAAAGCAGGCTTTAACATGTTGGCAGCATCGATAGAACCTTCAGCCGCACCAGCACCAACCAAGGTATGAAGCTCATCAATAAACAAGATGATATTGCCGGCCTGAGAAATTTCCTTCATGACAACCTTCAGGCGTTCTTCAAACTGTCCACGGTATTTCGTGCCTGCGACCAAAGAACCTAGATCCAACGCAATAACGCGACGATTCAATAGATTGTCGGGAACATCCAGGCTAATGATCCGTTGAGCCAGTCCTTCCACGATCGCAGTCTTTCCGACACCAGACTCACCAATGAGCGCAGGATTATTTTTGGTTCGGCGACTCAGAATTTGAAGGACCCGTTCAATCTCATCTGTCCGACCAATGACGGGGTCCAACGTTCCTTCTTGTGCTAGTTGCGTCAGATCTCTTCCAAATTCATCTAATGCCGGAGTGCTGCTCTTTTTATCCCGCTCTCTCGTCCCTGTTTTCCGCAAAAATGTGACAGTCAATTGTCGCGCAGTTAAAAGATTCGCACCCAAACTCCGCAACACTTTTCCGCCAATGCCTTCCTCTTCACGAAGGAGTCCCAGGAGCAAGTGTTCACTGCCAATATGATTATGTCCCAACAATCGGGCTTCCTCGACACCGTATTCAATGACTTTTTTTACACGTGGGCTAAAGGGAATTTCGCCGAAAGTAACAGTAGTTCCGCCACCAGGGAGATTGCGTTCGATTTCTAAGCGGATTTGTTCAGGCGAAAGCCCCATCTTTTTGATGATCATCAGGGCAATGCCATCTGACTCTCGAAGAATAGCCAGGACTAAATGCTCGGTCCCTAAATAATCGTTTTGGTGCCGTTCCGCTTCTTCTCTGGCAAGGATGATAATCTTTCTGCCACGATCCGTGAATCGTTCAAACATTGTACCTCCTCTAGCCGATTATACGCGAAATTTCTCGTTCAGCAATACGGTTAGGTCACACAAAAAATAGGAGTAAAATTCATGATTTCAGTCTATCCGCGACCCCCTAAAACTGTCAAGCAAGACGCAAGCAGACATCAGGAAATTCAGCGTGAGTTCAGACAAACTCTACCAGCAAAATTGATTCAATGAAAGTCTTAATAATAGGGAATTTTTTGCCTAGTTTCTTGCAAACATAAGACCCTTGCTATCCGCTTAACCAAGAGACTACCATCGACTTTCTCAACTAGATCATCCTTCAAAAGTCATGACGGCCTTCCAAACAATCGGCATCCTCACAAAACCATCTGCGCCAAACATGCGTCAGCGAGTCGAGCAAGTTCAGAATTGGCTGCAAATGCATCAGAAAACAGTTCTTCTAGACGCCACAGACATGCCACCAGCCCCATCCTGTCCAGAACGACAACACATTGCCAAACAGGCAGATCTCCTCATCGTTCTTGGGGGCGACGGCACGATGCTAAGTGGGGCGCGTCTTGTTGAACAACGCGGCATTCCCATTTTGGGGGTCAACATGGGAGGGCTGGGATTTCTCACCGAAATTAATTTTGACGATCTCCCGGGAGCCTTAGAGAAAATTTTCTCTGGGGAATTCCAATTAGATGCTCGCCTAATGTTGTTCGTTCAAATTCGACGGGATGGCCACATTATCCGTACCTATTCAGCCCTAAACGATGTCGTCGTGAGCAAAGGGCACTTGGCGAGGATGATTAGCACCACGGTTTCCGTCAATGGTGCTTTCCTGACCAACATGCAAAGTGACGGACTCATTGTGGCCACCCCAACGGGATCGACAGCATACTCACTCTCAGCCAATGGGCCAATTGTAGATCCGGGCGTCGATGCCCTCCTGATTAACCCTATCTGCCCGCATACATTGTCGCACCGTCCATTCCTGGCCCCAAACACTGTCTCCATTTCCATCAAGCTCACGAGTCAAGAACGCGCGATGGCGACAGTCGACGGCCAAGAGGGGGAAGAAATCCTCACAGGTGACATTGTCGAGATTCGCGCTTCCGAGCACCGCACCCAGCTCATCCGCTTTCCCGGGCGAAGCTATTTCGAAGTGCTTCGAACAAAACTCAGGTG
>CBDUWS010000064.1:0-8189 GCA_965370985.1 uncultured bacterium | reverse complement strand
CCTGGCTGGAATTATGTGGAAGATTTTAGCCCTTAGCTGCATAGTGACGAGCAGCTTTGATAAAAGCTGAAAACAGTCGCTTTTGAAGAACATCTTGGCGGTAGAGAAACTCTGGATGCCACTGCACCCCTAGCCAAAAAGGATGGTCATCAGCCTCAATGGCCTCGATCACTCCATCTGGGGCCACGGCGCTAATATGCAATGAATGCGGGATGGTTTTGACAGATTGATGATGCGAACTATTCACGGGCATACTGGATTTTTTGGTAATTTTTCGAAGCAACGTCTTAGGTTCAATGTGAACGAGATGCGCCGTTTTTTCTGCTGATTTTTTTGGCAGATGCTGAATCTTGGTTGGAATCTGACCGGGAATATCTTGAATCAACGTCCCACCCAAGGCCACATTCATGGATTGCATACCTCCACAAATCCCAAACGTTGGCACATGATGCTCAAACGCTAGCTTCGAAAGACCGAGTTCCAATCGCGCCCGCTCTTCGCTCATTTGCTGAAAGGGATATTGCTGGGACTCTCCATAGAATCGAGGAGCCAGATCAGACCCACTGCCCGTCACAAGTAACCCATCCAACCGCTGCAAAATGAATGTCTGCTGGGCTCGACCTTGAACCAGAGGGAGGACCAATGGAACGCCTCCTGATTCTTGAATAGCTTGAAGATACCGGGCTCGTAAAAAATAGGTGGGCTCTTTGCCCCCCATATCTTTTCGGTTACCGCTGTTGAAATCCGGGGTAACCCCTATGACGGGTTTGACGATTTTATTGGAAGGACTCAGAAACTTAATCCAAACTTTCTGTCAAATAAGCTTCTTCTTCATCGTATGGGGAAACCCCAAAAAATCTAACGGGTTCGTTGCCTTTCAAATGGTCCGGCGTAATGATATAGGTGCCATGCACACTGTTTTCCCATACAACCTGAGCGGTTTCAAGATCACCACCGGTCACCCCATACGTCAACCCTCCAACAATTCCCCCTAGGATGGCATAGGCTATCTTCACAGGCGAATACACCAATGATAAGAAAAAACTTCCAACACCCAATGCGGCCTCATTATTTGCACTACTTTCCTCTTCAGCTGCAAAGCTGACGCCGGGTGCCCCAAATCCCACAACCAGAGCGAAAACGATGAGCATAAAAACACTTGTCCCTTGTTTGAGTAAACCTGCACAAAAATGGTCAGATTGCTTCATCACGCGTGCCCCTCCTTTTCTCTGTGTCCCTAAAAACCAATTGGCAATACGCCACCACCAAGATTTCTACCTTCTTCTCTCTTAATATTTCAGTATACACGACAGCAAAGTTTATGCCGAGGCTGATTCTATACTCTTTGTAAATTCTTCTACATCCAATTCGACCATAATCTGTTGCTTTATTTTCTCGGCCTCACGTTGAATCGCATCATCCGTTTCCGAAATGAGAAAACCAGCTGAGACCTGAACATTCTCCTGTTTGATGCCCTGCCGAATAAAGATGTCTAACTTGTGGAAACAGATGAATTGGATAAATAAGTCGTACCCTAGTTTTTTATAGTCTTCTCGTTTATCGCTTGGTATCACTTGAAGATGTTCTTCAATCCATGACTGAAATGCAAGCCTTTCCTCCAACCGTCGGATTTGATTTCTCTCTATAAGAATGCCGACTTGCACCCCGCCTTTCCAAGATCGTTTTTTGACATTAAAGACACAGTGTATTGCGTCGGAAGCACCTTCAACCGTTTCAGGTCCATAAAAAAGGGTAATTCGGAAAAGCGGAATCTGTGGTGGTGAAAGTAGAGACATCGTGCAACTACCCACTTTCTCAAAGAAGATTGCCAGGACGCAATGGCAGAAAATACGTCTTTATAAGACAAGTATCAAGCCTACCGCATTTGGGTTGACACTCGTCAATCTTGAACGATAAAGTCTTTCCAGATGATTGTTGACAGATCTTGATTTTTGCCTGATTAAAGAAGGGGTAAGGGTATGTTCGGCACCCTGGGGTTCTCAGAACTGATGATCATTTTAGTGATTATCTTGATTATTTTCGGGGCCGGTCGGCTGCCACAAATTGGTGAAGGCGTAGGGAAAGCCCTGAAAGGGTTCAAGAAAGAGGTTGCTGACCTTCCTTCTGCAATGGATCCCAATGATCCACAGACGCCTCCACCTGCTGGAGAACCAGTCGGAGACGCGTCAGAACCTGTAGCCCAGGCATCAGCCCCTGACAATCCTCCGACGGGACCAGCAGCCAATCAACCCTATCAACCTGGTCCAGAACAGACCCCAGGCACAGCGGCGGCTATGCTCTATCAAGGGGCTGGGCCAAAACCGGCTCAACAGCCCAACAAAGGCTCGAATGTTTCCGCCTCCGCCTCAAGCCAACCAAGCATGACGGCTCCAGGCCCAATGTCTATGGAAGACCGACAAGCACAGCCGGCACCAATCGCTTCCGCGCAATATCCTCCACTACCGCCAGGGGCTCAAGCTAAACCTTTGGCTAAAAGGCCTTCAGCCATTGTCAATAAACAAGCCGTAGCACGGGTCCAAGCTCAGCAGGCTGCCCGCAAAGCCCAAGCGACCACAACAGCACCTCAGGATATGCAGTCATTAGGTGAAGGCCTCGGAAGTGCGGTACGCACCTTTCGAGATGCCGCAGCAGATATTAAAAATTCCATTGATCCCCAGATGCGGACCATTCAAGCAGAAATGGAAGCCGCCGAGCTGGAAATGAAAGAGTCTATTGAGGCGGCCAAACAACCATTGGCTCCAAAAGAACCCTCCGGCTCCGTATAGCTGTTTCTTGCCTAACTTGCCTTTCTTCTCAAAACCCATAACCTTTATTGGGGCTCTTTGCCTTTTCACTTCTATAGGGTGTGTGGTCGAAACAACTCCAGAATCTCCCGACCGGGTTACGGAACGACTCATCGTTTTGTTAAGGGATCCCCAACCTGATACCCGTCGAACAGCAGCATTATCTTTGGGGAAAATTAGTGATCCTCAAAGCATTTCGGCGTTAGTATCGGCCTTATCTGATCCAGATGAGGAAGTTCGGCAATGGAGCGCCTGGGCCTTGGGGAACCTCGCCAGCTCGCTCACCAAAGAAGCTTTAGTGAGCTTAGTCCAGCATGTTGCCGACCCATCAGATTCCGTTCGACAGGCTGTCGTTTTAGCCTTAAGGCAAACGACTATTTCCGAAGACGTGATGCAGGTGTTAGCCGAAGCCTACACCATCTCCACCCCTGCAACCCAACTCACGATTATCCAAACGCTCGCTCAGTTTGAATTTCCATTTGCCTATGCTCTATTCATTCAAGCTCTTAAAAGTCCTGATCCATTGATTCGTCAAACCGCTATAGCAGGACTAGGCGAACTCGGAGATCCCCGTGGTCTCTTAGTCATGCGCACACACCTTCTTCAAGATTCTAATGTGGGTGTACGATCTGAAGCAGCATTTCGCCTAGGCAAATTAGGAGGCCCCGCCGATATACCCGCGCTCCGCCAGGCCAAGGAAACAGACCCTACCCCCAATGTTCATTTTTGGGCAACATGGAGCCTGGAGCAAATTAGATCCGAGACCTAACCGTCAAAAAGAGTAGCATTCCTCATCCCCTTCCATTGATTGAATACTGAGGGAAAAGGCATTACAATCTCCCCCTAATGTGGCTTATGGAGTTGAAGATAACCAATCAGAGACTGTGGTTGGGACTGGGCCTCGGCTTCATAGTTCTATTAACCTTCGGTTGCTCAACTACTCCCGTTAAGTGGTACAAGCCAGGCGTCAGCCAGGCAACCTTTTCCCGCGATAAAACGGATTGTGAAAACGCATGGCTGGAAACAGGAACTACGCAAAAAACCAAAGAGGTCTATTCTTTTGAGGGATGCATGGAGGCCAAAGGCTACCGTGCTGCCATTTCCAACCCTCCACAATAATTGATCACCCCTGTCGAGATTCAAAGTCTAGGGGGAAAAGCCTCAAAACACATTTTGAAGGAAGCGAATATAGTCCAAGAGGGGGATAGACAGATCGTTTCTTTTGTCGTGTATGGTATTGGCATACGGTAGGCGGCATGAGTAACATTTAGAAAAATTTCATAAGGGATGGCGCACGGAAAAATGAAAAAGGTACTGTTAGTCGATGATAATACCAGTGCACGCGAAGCCTTGAGCCTCGTCTTGGACTCTCAGCACTTAGAATGCATTGAAGTGAGCAATGGTTCCGAAGCCCTCGAATGGTTAGCCACACACCAGGCTGATCTGATCATTTCTGATAATCAAATGCCGGTTCTGACAGGGTTAGACTTCATCGATCAAATCCAATTGCACCAATACCCTGCGAATAAATCTCCCGTTATTCTCTTAAGCGGGCATCTCAACGAACAGGATAAGCGTCGTGCCCGTAAGGCCGGAGTGTTTGCCATACTGGATAAACCCTGCAATTTCAGCGAATTTCTCTCTATGGTTCAATTAGCCCTTCAGGGCTAACACCATTGCGGCTTATCTGGCCCATTTTTTCCGCTATTGTTTTCTCGCATCTACCCACAGCTCACTACACAAAAATCCTGCTATTTCTGATAACTGCATGAAATCTCTTAAACGCTAACCCGTTCGCGGTATTTACTCTACTCCCTCCCTCTAGATATCTCTTTAAGTAACAAGGAATTTAGATCACCCGTTCCCTATTGGACTTTCATAAGACTGCGCAATTGAAGGCGTGATTCCAAAGGACGGAAGTACGGCGATAGAGATAGTTACACTAATTTACAAAGGAGAAACCTGATGCTAAAAATATTCGGCGGAATGATCATAGGATCTATGATGACCATGATGCTTTTAGGGGGCGCTTCCGCTGCTGACCAAGTTCTGGCCAACGTCCAAACATTATACGTCGACCAGATCAATCGACCAGATGCGACAACCACCGTCTTGCTTCTAGTGGTTATAAGTATCTTTCTAGGAACCCTAACAATGTGGCCAGCAAAACCCGTCATGGAAACGGAGAAAGTTATCAAGAGATTACGCCGTCATTGCAAGTAGGAATTCATGTAATTCGACCAGGGAAGAACGGGTACGAATAATTTCAATCAAGCATTTGGAAGGTTTCAGAACGGATTACAGGAAAAGAGCAATCAGCAACACCATTCAATTGCTACAAATCTCCAATAAGCTGTAAGGGAGGATGAGAAGCTACCACAGGATCTATCTGATAGTCTTTCAAACCGTTAAACCCACATCCTTTCTTGAAATATTTGCGTTTTGAGAGGTAAAACACAGGTTCAATATTTCCATCATGGTATCCGAAAGAATTCTTTAGGATTACTATTGATGAAAATTTCCTCGTCTCAAGCCCATACATTCCTTTCGCCCCTCCTCCCCCAAAAGCTTGGTAACCGTCAAGAATCTCCACTTTCCTCAAACCAGAGGACTGAGGAACAAGCCGAAATTGAGAAACTCCGAAAAAGAGACCAGGAGGTTCGCACTCACGAACAAGCCCATATCGCGGCCGCGGGAGGTTTAGCAAAAGGTGGGGCGAACTTTTCCTTTCAACGAGGTGCCGACGGAAAACAATACGCGGTAGGAGGAGAAGTAAACATTGATACCTCTCCAGTGTCAGGCAATCCTGAAGCCACGATTCAGAAGGCCAAACAAATTCGCGCCGCTGCCCTAGCGCCAGCCGACCCCTCAGCGCAAGACCGTGCCGTGGCTGCGTCGGCGAGTGCCCTGGAAGCCCAAGCTCAACAAGAGCTCCAGAAAGAGGAACAAGAAGCCTCGGCGTCTTCGGATGAGGGTGTCCCAGGAACCTTTTCTCGCATCGATCTTTTTGCTTAAGACCTTCTCCCTCCAGTTTTCTATTACACCTCTCATTCGCTTCGGTGATATGCCCATAGGCAAATGGGCAGACTTTTCTACCTCCATTCATCATTTACCCACCATGACCTTCGCCTCTACTGTCTGGCTTCGACACTGATTGTCTTTCATGGCCTACTAAAATCAATTCACAGCCTTCCGCGCAGACGAACTTCCCTTCAGCTAAAAAGTTGGCAACGGATTTGCTTGAGAAGGTTTTTGTGAAAGCCAAATAGACCATTTACATCTTTGAAAAATCCAGCACACAGCATGTTCACTATCTTTCTTGAGGAACATCTTTTGAGCAGGTGGAGCAAATGAATGTTTCTGAAAAAATGAAACGAGATTGGAATCAACGCGCACAGCATCACGCCCGGTTTTGGATTGCCACAGAAAATTATCAAACAGAAGAAGTATTTACGCAATCAGGACAGGACACGGCACAGGCACTCATAGAGGCTGTGAAGGGTTTATATCGACCATCCTGGAAAGTCTTGGACATTGGCTGTGGAATTGGACGTGTGCTGAAGCCTCTCGCCAAGCATTTTCATGCCCTAGTAGGTATCGATGTGTCCTCCACAATGATTGCCCAAAGTAAAGCATGGCTCTCCGAGTACCCCCATGTCACAACCTTCGAAACCTCCGGCATGGATCTCCATGAATTCAAAGATCAATCCTTCAACCTGGTGTACTCCTATGTGGCCTTTCAACATATGCCCCGGCCCGTTTTTGAACAATATTTAGCCGAAATCAATCGAGTGCTCACTCCCGAGGGCTATCTGGCCTTACAGCTCCCAATCGGTCCCTATTCTGATGTGCCGATTGAAGATACCATTGGCATTCGCTCATACCCGATTCAAGAAATTAAGCAAAAACTTGGCGACAATGGTCTGGCCTTTTTCAACGACACAAATGTTCATCACCCATCAACCGACTCAGATCAACCAACTGATCATCACTTTCACATCATCAAGAAAACCCATACCATCAAGCCTGCTATTACAGGCAAATGGGCGCAATTGGAAGATCCCCAATACCCTTCTCCGTTGGACATGCATCTCTATGAGACCTATGCGGAGGACTGTATAAAACTGGGCAAGCCTGAAGAGGGAATTCAGACCTTACAATCTCTCGTACGGCGAAATCCTGCGCATTTATCTGGCTGGTTACGATTAGCCGCTCTTTTCCTGGAAACAGGCCAAGTCCAGCAGGCTTTATCCACTATGAAAGAATTGACAGCTCTTCATCCGCAGTACCAAGAAGGCCAGACAACATTTCAAAAATTGCTCAAGAAATGTGCGCATCTTTACTCTCATCCCGTTCCTTCTACAAAAACCCATAAGTGCACGGACTCCGCCCACAAGCAAGAAGAACTCAACCCCGTATAATTTTTTTAGGGAAAAAGTGGAGAATAATAATGGCTCGGCCCACATGTACCTTTAATTCTGTTTTTTGGGGCCAGACTATCTCATGATGATAACCCCATGGTAGGCTGACCATTAATATCAATCGCTTTTTATAGACCAGGCTACGATCCATGAATGCGAGTTCCAGACCCTCTGCCTCTTCACTCGCTCCACACCCCCCTCTCCGCGACTATTACCACACCGAAGAACAACGTGAGCAACTCTTAGCCGCACAATTTGATCGTGTAGCACCCGATTACAATTGGATCACTCAAGTTTCATCCTTTGGCACTGGGAAATGGTATCGACAGCTTGCACTCAAAAGGGCAGGACTCACCAAGGGGAAGACGGTTCTTGATGTCGCCTGTGGGCCAGGCACCGTCTCAGTGTGCGCACAACAAATCGTCGGAGAGAGTGGTAGGGTTGTCGGATTGGACCCTAGCCACGGCATGGTGACCCAAGCTCACCAGCAGGGCGTCTCAACAGTTCTACAAGGCAAGGCCGAACATCTTCCCTTTCCTGACTCAAAGTTTGATTTTATCAGCATGGGTTATGCACTTCGCCATGTCTCAAACCTCACCATCACGTTCAAAGAATACCTTCGTGTGCTGAAACCCGGTGGGCAACTTCTTATTCTGGAAATCTCCAGGCCGGATTCCTTTCTTCCCTATCAGATGAGCCGGTTTTTTTTAAAACGGGTCATTCCATGGGTGGCATATTTGGGGACCAAAAATCCACATGCTCACAAGCTCATGAAATATTATTGGGATACAATTGAATCATGCGTCCCACCGGAAACCATTCTTCAAGCCCTGAAAAACTCCGGCTTTAATCAAAGCCAGCAATATACCCTCTTTGGTGGATTGCTTAGAGACTATTCCGGCTACAAACCGTAACTAGGGCTTGCTGAAAAAGTCGTCTCTCCACATCCGCTCATTTTCACGCG
>CBDUWS010000063.1:0-8265 GCA_965370985.1 uncultured bacterium | reverse complement strand
TGAGCCTTGATACCTTAAAGCCTGAACGGTTTAAAGCCTTGACTCGACGGGATACTTTGGATCAGGTCTTTGAAGGCATTGAATCGATTGGTCGTGTTGGGTTTAATGGATTAAAGTTGGATACCGTTGCGATGAAGGGCTATAACGACGATGAACTGATTCCGTTGATCGAGTATGGCAAACGGGTTAACGGCGAAGTGCGTTTCATTGAATATATGGATGTGGGTGGAGCAAATGATTGGTCGGCTGATAAAGTTCTTTCACGCAAAGAAATCCTTGTCATGCTGAGCCAGTATTATGGGCCCATTGAGACGGTGCACGAGATCAGTTCGGCTCCTGCTCAGCGTTTTCGTCTTCCTGACGGAACGACCTTTGGTATTATCCCTTCCACGACCATGCCCTTTTGTTCGACCTGTGATCGAAGCCGATTGACCGCTGATGGAATGTGGTATCTTTGTCTCTATGCCAAAACCGGTTTGGATTTGCGTAAACCTATTCGGGCCAGACGCTCCCGAGAAGATTTGGTCTCCATGATCCAATCCGTCTGGGAGACTCGAAAAGATCGTGGAGCGGAAGAGCGCAAAGAGCTCGAAGCCAGCGCTGGTCGCGGTCGGTATATTGATATTGATCGATTGCGCCAAGACCCGCATTTGGAGATGCATGCCAGGGGCGGGTGAAGTTCATCGACCCTTCCTGTTGTTTGCCTGAGGAATGTGTGTCCCTTTCTCTTCCTCGCCTGTTTTCTAAAAAAAATCTTGCCGGGTTTCTCACCCTATGGTAAGGTTTTTTGATCGATGAATTGAGATAGAATGTGACATGTTCTGTGCGCGTTCTCTTTTTTCCTTCCCTGATGTTCCTTTAATACATATGTCTAAAACAATTTTATTCATTGTCATCATGACACGATAGGACCCTTTCATCGATGGGATGGTTTAAACGGAGTAAGCAGGAGAATTCCAAAGGGAGTTCCGTCAATATTATGGAAGGGATGTGGATTAAATGTACGGTCTGCCGGGCAACCATCTTTAAACGCGAAGTTGATCGGAATCTCAAAGTCTGTCCCAAATGCCATTACCATTTCCCCATGTCGATTGAAGAACGGGTGGAGTTGCTTGCCGACTCAGGAACATTCCAGGAGTGGGATGCTGATCTTGTACCAGTCGATCCTTTGCAGTTTGAAGATACGCTTCCTTATCAAACCCGCGTTCAAAATGCTCAACGCAAAACAGGAAAGCAGGAAGCCATTCTAACTGGTCGTTGTCATGTGGCTGATATTCCCATTGCCATTGGTATTTTTGATTTTTCGTTTATGGGTGGCAGTATGGGTTCGGTTGTGGGAGAAAAGATTTGTCGCGCCATTGATCAAGCGGTGGTTGCCCATATGCCGTTTTTGTTAGTGACGACGTCTGGTGGAGCTCGGATGCAAGAGGGAACGTTGTCCCTCATGCAAATGGCAAAAACGGCATCGGCCATAGCCAGTCTTCAGAAAGCTCGTTTACCGTATGTCGTGTTATTAGCGGATCCGACATTTGGCGGGGTGACGGCCAGCGTGGCGATGTTAGGTGATGTTATTCTTGCCGAACCAAAAGCGTTGATTGGTTTCGCGGGTCCGCGAGTGATTGAACAAACGATCAAGCAACGACTGCCAGAAGGATTTCAACGTGCCGAGTTTTTATTAGATCATGGCATGATTGATCAAATCGTTGAGCGGAAAATTCTTAAAGCGACCCTCGCCACTCTGCTCACCCATTGTGGAGCAGGTGTAATGTCTTCTTAGGCTGTCTCCTTCCTGTTGTTGTCTTGCCGATCATTTGGCGATTCGCGTGGAACCGTATTCAGAAGTACTTGCATATCTGTTTTCCCTCCACCGTTTTGGTGTCAAGCTGGGTCTTGAGGCCATCACCGATATTCTTCAACGATTAGATCATCCCCAGCGCACGTATCCCACGCTTCATATTGCGGGGACCAATGGAAAAGGTTCTTCAGCGGCAATGCTGGCTGCCATGTTGCAAGCTGGAGGGTATCGCGTGGGCTTGTATACCTCACCGCATTTGATGGATTTTCGTGAACGCATACGAGTGCAGGATGAAGATATCTCAGAAGAATGTGTTTGTGGATTAACAGAGCACATTCGACAAGTGGCCGATCCGCTCAACTCCCTCACATTTTTTGAATTGACGACCGCCATGGCCTTTCAGCATTTCCTCAATGAACAAGTCGATATCGCCGTCATTGAAGTCGGGTTGGGTGGACGATTTGATGCCACCAATGTCTTGGATCCGTTAGGAGTGCTGATTACAGGGATTGGTCTGGACCATGAGATGCACCTTGGGGCTACCCTTCAAGCCATTGCCCGAGAAAAAGCCGGCATTATTCATCAAAAGGTACCAGTGGTGTTGGGACAGATGCCGGAGGGAGTGAGTCAGATTTTTGAAGATATTGCGCAAGAATCCTATTCCCCCCTTTATCGCTTTGGACAAGAGTTTTCTATTTCAGAAACCAACCCAACGGAATTTACTTACTGTGGTCTTCGAGATTCATTCTCGGGCTTACAGACAAATTTACCGGGGCGACATCAGATGAACAATGCCGGCTATGCGCTGGCTTTACTGGAATCGGCAACTGCTGAACGATTTCCTCTTTCTATCGACGCGATCAAGGCAGGCTTGCAGCATGTCCGCTTGAAAGGCCGTCTGGAAATTGTGCAGCATAATCCGACGATCGTTTTGGATGGGGCTCATAATCCTTTAGGGGCGCGGGTGTTGTTTGACTTTCTCCAATCACAACTTCATGATTGCCCTGGACGAAAACTCATTGTCATACTCGGGATGATGCAAGATAAGGATCATGCCGAGTTTTTGCGGATCTTATTTCCTCTTGTTGACTCGTTGATTTTAACTCAACCTCACATGAATCGAGCAGCGACGGTCGATGCGCTTGCGCAAGCTGTGCCGCAAGAAGATTTGGATCCTTATGCCATTGCCGATCCATGGGAAGCCTATTGCAAGGCTCGGGATATTGCTGATCCCTCTGATCTGATTTGTGTCACCGGCTCGTTGTTTTTAGTTGGAGAAATCTTGCAACACTTGGCACCGCCACATTCCCCAATCGTCAGGTGCTAAATATGGTCAGACATGTAAGATTCCAATCATGTCTGTTGATATTCCTGTTTTTCTTTTTTTCTCTTCCTGTTGCCGTGTTTTCTGAATCTCCTTCGACTAAGCAAAATGTTAATACCCCGAATTCTCGTGGGGTTCCGGTTGAAATTACGGCTGACCGTATTGAATTTGATCAGGAGCGGGAAGAGTATCATGCGACGGGAGCTGTGGATGTGACCCGAGGTCCTGTTCGACTTACTGCAGATGAGGTGACTCTTCAGAAATTGACGGGGGTTCTCACGGCCGTGGGGCATGTTCATCTGAGGGATGAAAATGCTGATGTGTGGGCGGAACAACTTGAGCTGAATATGAATACAGAAGCCGGAGTATTAACAACCGGGAAAATTTTCGGAAAAGAACAAAATTCTTTTGTCACAGGGCGACGACTCCAACGGTTTTCGGAAACCCGCTATCGGATTAAAGATGGTTCGTTTACCAATTGCGATGCAAAAGATGGAGAAATTCCCGCTTGGCGGTTTACGTTTGATGACGTCGATTTGGATTATGAGGATAGCTTGTGGGGCAAGGGTGTCTGGTTCAATATTAACGATGTGCCTGTTGTTCCGATTCCCACGTTTGGGTATCCCCTCGGGGCCTCGCGAAAAACAGGACTCTTAGTTCCAAATGTGGGGATCGATAATAAATTTGGCTTCAAGTTCGAGCAAGGATTTTTTTGGGCGATTAATCCCAGTCATGATTTAACGATTACTCCGCGGATATTAACCAAGCGTGGTGGAGGTGGAGACCTGGAATATCGTTATGCCTGGAATCGCAAAACGAAGGGAAATTGGCTGGTGAAGTCTATCTATGATACCGATCAAAATCGTGGGCGAGCCGAGCTTCGAGGGGCCCATGTTCAACAATTCTCGCGGGATCTGTCCATGCGAATTCTCGCAAATTATTCCACCGATCGGTCGGTATTACAGAATTTTAGTAGTTCCGGAGCTCAGCGAGCTTTACCAAGCCAAGAATCGATTATAACCCTTTTTCAACGCTTAGATCATGGGGCATTGTATCTTTTTGGACAATATCTTCAACCACTTGGGGACGGAGGCGATACAACGTTTCAACGGCTTCCTGAAATTGGACACCAGTTTTTCAACCCCAGCTTCTTGGGTAGTCCGTTTGCTCTAACCGCCGAGACTACTTTTGTGAATTTTTCACGAAAAGACGGGTTTGATGTAAGCCGTATAGATTTTTTGCCAGGGATGTCTGTCGAAGGGCTTAATTTGGGCAATGCGGTGGGTTTTCGACCACAAGTCAAATTCAGGGAGGTGACCTATACCCGTGGGCAGACAGAGAAATCCATTCAACATCGGGAAACGTTCTGGGTCGGTGCTGAAGGCTTTACGAATTTGTCGAGACGGTTTTCCCTTGGCGATGATAGTTGGGTCCGGCATTCCATTAAGCCGCATGTCATGTATGAATTTGTCCCTCCGACGGATCAGTCTGATTTGGTTCAGGTCGATGCAGTTGATGATTTGATCAAGAAAAGTTTGGTGACCTATGCCTTGAAAAATCGAATTAGCCAACAGGGGGGGAGTGGGGAATCGAGTACCTGGTTGGATGTGTTATTTGCGCAAAGTTATCACGTTGGGACTCCGCCTCCATTGGCATCACGATTTTCGGACGTTTGGACCAGGGGAGAATTTCATAAGCCGTTAGGATCTTCCTCTTTCCTTTCGGAGTTTAATTTGACTGTGGATACTTTTTTAAATCCCTACGAGCAAGAGTTCAGAGAAGTGAATACCGATGCCTTCATTCAAGGGAATCAGGATTGGTATGTCAGTGTTGGACAGCGCTTTACTCGAGCTGGCCCACGGGTGCGACGCGGAGATATTTGGACTCCGCTTTCATTCAACGAAATGCTGGAGCCCGATGACAAAATTCTCTATCTTACGGCAGGAGGAGCCATGCGCTTGCCCTTGGGCGTGACTCTTGGGACTCGGTGGTATCATGATTTGCGGACCGGGGAGACAGCCGAATGGGATGTGATGGGGATATATCAAAACCCCTGCCGGTGTTTTTCTTTTGGTCTGTATTATCAAGAATTTCCCGATCGAACACAGTTTGATTTTTTAATTAGCCTCACCGGCCTGTGGGGAACCCAAAGTAATGGCACAGAACTGATGAAGTCGATTCTTGGGCCCATCATGAAAGATGAAAAAGGTGTGCCCTGGGATTATCGCTAATGGTAGAAAATTTTCGGATTGATAGTATGCGCGTTCCATGGGGGATTGTGATGATGGCTATGGGGAGTGTTTTTTTAGCCGGTGATGCTACAGCACAAAATGTGATAACAGATCAGGTCGCCATCACTTCCGAGCAAGGAAAACTGTTTGGTATCACTTCGGGAGAAGGGGTAACGAGGAAAATTTTGTCGTCTGGTGAAGATGTTCTGGTCATTGAAGCCAAAGGAGTGACGGGATATGTCCAAACGAGTATACGGTTGTTGGGATTCTCTGGCCGACTTAACCGATGGGTGGACCTAACCTTACCCACTGGGGAACAGATCATCAAATGGAAAGTCACTTCACGAATGATCGTGGTTCAAGGTCGGGAAGCGGCCTACGGATTTCAAAGTGATCGCGGGCGGTGGAAACGGGAGTCTTGGGGAGCTGGCGAATTTCTGCAAAACAGTGCAGTTAAGGCTCATATTGCGGTCATGGTAACCAACCGAAGGGCGTTGGGTTTTTCAGCGTTTACCGGTGGTTTTTTCCCACGGGACCTGCCCGCGGGTAATCAGATTCAGGAAATCCAAATTAATGATAATGTCGTGATTCTTCACCTGTCCGGTTTTATGTTAGTCTTCCGGTCAGGATTGGCGATTTGGGCGCAGTTGCCTTAATCTTAATTGGAAGAGAGGCTGGTGACTGCCTGGGGCTCTTTGATGAGGCCGGGGTAGTCTACGCCGGTGGGTGTATGGGAGCAATACCGGCCCCACCATTGGATGACTTCCTGGAGAAAAGGGTCTTCTGGGCCAGTGGCAAAGAGGTGGCCATAAAGGTAACCTGTTTGCGTATCAAACAGGATGAAAATCGGCATAGAAGCAGGTTCTGGGAGAGGTGGTGTGTCCATGCTACGTTTGGTTTTTCTCGCTATTCCCCAATCTGTTGTGGCTACGGGATCTTATCGGTGATTTTTGACCGTTCCTTAAGGCGGTTTTCTTTTGTCACTATGGACATAGACGGTGCTCTTGCGAGACAGTGCTAGAAAACAAAGGAGTGAGAGATGGAATATGTGAAAACCATGAGGGAAATCTTGAGTCTCACTTGACCATCCCTGTCAAATGAGGTAGCTATGGTTTTGAGTTTCGTCACCGGTCCCATGTATTGGTGGGGCATTCGAATTGTGATGGAGGTTATTCATGGAAACGACAGGATCTGTTGCATCCCCCGCTGGTGATCGAGTTGCCAAAATTCTTTTAGTTGAAGATGAGCGGGATGTTCGAGAAACCATCAAACTTCAATTGGAAGATGAAGGGCACGAAGTCAGCGAAGCCGCGTCTGGAAGCGAGGCCTTGGCTCTGGCAGAATCGTTGGTCTTTGATATTGTATTGACCGATGTCATGATTCCCGGCATCAATGGTATTGAGTTAGTTCAGAAGATGAATCAATTAGCTTCGCGTCCCGTGACAGTTGTGATGACTGGATATGGGTCCGTAGAAATGGCCGTTAATGCCATCAAAGCCGGAGCCTTTGATTTCCTCTCCAAGCCATTTTCCGTTGATGTGTTGAGTGCCACCGTGGCCAGTGCGTTGCGAGTGAAATCACTGCAAGATGAAAACACGGAACTCAAAAAAACCGTCAAAGGGCAATTCAGTATAGGAAAATTTGTGAGTTCCAGCCAGGTGATGAAAGAAGTGTTTCAGCTCATCGAATGTGTTGCGGATACGGATAGTACGGTTCTTATTTTAGGGGAAAGTGGTACGGGCAAGGAGCTTATTGCCCAAACGATTCACAGTAATAGCAACCGACGGCGAGGGAATTTAGTCCCGGTGAATTGCGGGGCTATTCCGGAAGCCCTTTTGGAAAGCGAGTTGTTCGGTCATGAAAGAGGGGCTTTTACTGGGGCTGTGGCGTCTCGAGTAGGCCGATTTGAGTTAGCCTCAGGCGGAACAATTTTCTTAGACGAAATCGGAGATTTGAGTCCTCCTCTTCAAGTCAAGCTACTCCGAGTCCTTCAAGAACGTACCTTCGAACGGGTAGGGGGGACTCGGACGTATAAATCGGATGCTAGGGTGGTTGCGGCGACGAATCAAGATCTCGAGAGTTTGGTTGCCGCCAAACAATTCCGAGAAGATCTTTTTTACCGCCTTAACGTTGTGCCAGTTTTGGTTCCACCCTTGCGTCAACGTGTTGAGGATATTCCCCTCTTGTTGCAGCATTTTATTTCAATGTTTAATGATCGTCGTAAGGCCGAGTTGACCGGTGTGTCCGATCAAGCCATGGCCTTGTTGTGTGAGTATCCTTGGCCAGGAAATGTCCGAGAAATAGGAAATATTATCGAACGAATCGCAATCTTGAAACGGCGAGGTCTAATTGAACCTGAAGATTTACCGGAGAAAATTCGTCGCCTCCCATCGGATCATCTTCCCTCGATGCCTGCCGCAATTCCGGTCGGTGGTTTGGATCTGTCTCGTGCGGTTGAAGAATTTGAAAATCGCCTGATTCTTGAAGCCCTTGAGCGAACCAATTGGGTGAAAAGCAAAGCCGCTCGTCTTCTCCAGATTAACCGGACGACCCTCATTGAAAAACTGAAAAAGAAGTCTCTTGCGGAAGTTGTGGCCCAGCGCGCAACCCCTCCTGGAGATCTTGTGGATGCCTAACGACTACATGCGTCCTCACCCGTCTCTCTCTTATCCTAACGAGCCCCCCTTCAACCTAGAAACCGCAGTTGGCTCACGAAAGTCTGCATAAGCTCTTCACACACCTAGGAAATTCAAAAAAATCGCTCCTCACCCTCAAGGTGACCACGAGTTTTTTGAATTTCCTATGCACGTCAATATCTTCCACAGCTTTTTCGCGCTCAACCGCCGTTTCTAGGTTCAATTAGCCTAAAGTTCTGACCCTTCCGTCAACCCCTTGACGCCGGTAGTTTCTTCCCA
>CBDUWS010000062.1:0-8298 GCA_965370985.1 uncultured bacterium | reverse complement strand
TATATATCAGGAATAAAAAAAACCTGTCAAGAAAACATGCGCATATTAGGCCATTCGGGCCATCCATTAGGTCCTTTTAGGGTGATAACTAAATCCAGTCTTTCAACAAAAAAATGAGCCCAAGCAACCGTTAGACCTATGCACCTATCTATGACGCACCAACCTTATGCAGCTTGTTTTTTGAGGATCGAGATTAATTCTTCCACACTCCCCTTTATCTTTTTGGCCTGAAAGACGGGAGCCAAACATATCTGGTCCGTACAGACAAAAGCCACGGAACGCCCATCATAAGGAAACGTAATATCTCCCCACTTCGCCTGGCCTTCCCGGGGATCGAACCTTCTTATAATTTTTCCAGGACAATAAAGCTGTTGCCCTTCCAGCCACAGGGCTTGAGTCCCAATATCCTCAGGTATCCCCACAATGGCAATATGAACCGGTGGACGATACCATTGATCAACAGCTAATCCAATCAACGCAATGGGAAGTGGTTGTGGGGTTCCCACGACAGACAGCAACGTTTGCTCAGCCGTCGATCGATACTCCTCCTTGTTCGTGAGATGAAAAAGATCCAGATAGAATCGGACAGCCTGAATATTCTCCCGCGCCGGCTTAGTGGGAACTTTTAACAGACCAAAATTGCCTGACGAATGTGGGAGATCAAAAAACCCACCACCTTGTAGATCATACAACAACTCTTGACTGGTCTGAGCAATGTCTTCGGCATCCTGTAAAAATTTCCGCTCCCTTGTGGTACGAAACGCCTCCACCAAGGCTCGACCCAATCGAATATGGTCCGATAACATTCCATAGATCCTTGGCAAATCATTGATCGCTCCATGGGCCACTCCCATTTTCTTATTAAACCGCTCGCTAACAATCCGCATAAGGACATTGAGGGCCCTATCCTGTAACTCAGCCTTTCTAAGCACCTGCGAGGCGTGAAGATAGGCCCATGCCATGTCGGCATTGCTACCCGTATACCTTCTCCCATCCACCAGAGGCATTCCCTTAGCCTTACGATGAATGCTATCCCAAGAAAAATATTCAGTTCCCGAGACCAGAGTCTTGCCGTCCTGGCCCCTTACATCGGCATCCTGGCTCTCAAAGAACTGGCCTGTTTGAGAATCAGTTAAAAACCTCTCCACATAATCAATGATGCGTAAGGCAATGTGTTTGTATTCTGAATTCCCCGTAAGTTGGAAGGCTTGCACATAATTGTGTAAATTCTGAGCTTGAACCGTCAGCATTTTTTCATAATGAGGCTGGCTCCAGTCAGCTTGTTCGGCATAGCGATAAAACCCACCCCAGACCGGATCAAGCAATACGACTTGCTTATCTAATGTGGTCAAACCCATGTTGAGCAGCTCTACGTCATTTTCAAAAAACCCATAAACCAGAGCCATCTGAATAGCTTCCGGTTCAAAAAATTTCGGGTGATCTCGAAATCCCCCATTCACCGTATCAAACTCCCTTTTCATCATTTCAACGCTCTGCCTTGCCATAGCAGGACGAAGCACTGCATCTGAGGATTGATTCGCGTGGGCATGGTCCCTCACTCGATTCCACAACTGAGCCGCTTGTTTACGTAAATCTTCTTTTTCTGATTCATACAAAACCTTGGCCTCTTGAAGCAGCTCGACCATCGCATCTGGCTCCAGAGAATTGGCCTGAAAAAGAATTTCTCCCGTTGGCAAGAGAAGACTGGTCGTTGGCCACCCGCCTGTTCGATAGCGAGCTTCAAGGTCCGGTCGTTGATCGGTGTCGACTCGAACAGCAATAAAATTGCCCTGTAGCAATGCGAGAACCTGTGGGTCGGCATACGTTGTTTGATCCATCACATGGCAGGCATGGCACCACACAGCCGTCAAATCTAAAAGGATGAGTTTATCCTCAGCCTGAGCCCGATCAAAGGCCTCTTCTCCCCATTCATACCATTGAATACCAGATTGATGATCCGGTTCAGGCTGGTGGGATAACGCGGCATTTCCCCCATTCAAGAAAAGGGAAAATGTCAAACAGAAAATAATGGTAATTTTCATCACAACCTGGACAACCTGTGAGGGAAACGGAGAGAATTCAACAAAGCCCGCAATATGCCAATGGCAATATTACTGGCAATCAGGTGCCAATTTTAGCATCAAGAACTTTCACGATCGCTGCGGCCGCCGTAACCCTCACCGCATCATCCGTATCTCGAAGGGTGCGCTTTAAGACGGGGAGCAGCTCGTGTTCTCCCATTCGGCCCAATGAACGGACGGCTACAATCCGTGGGCGCGGAATGGGGTCATTTAACATAAGCTTCAGCGTGGCGATAACTTTCCCACCCTTCCCATTGCCCAAAGCTTTGACCGCAATGGATCGAAGAGCAGGATTTTGATCTTGGAGCAATTTATGAAGCGTCCCCTCCACTACTGAAAACGGAACGCCCACACGCAACAACGACGCACTGGCTGCGGCTTGAACCCCAGGATCAGTATCCAGCAAGGCCTTTGTCAAGGGTGCTAAGACCTGGTGAGATTCATAGTACCCCATGCTAAAGGCCGCTTTATTTCGTACCCCGGGGACAGGATCGAACAGGGCAGCTTTGAGAGTGGGTAAGCTTTCCGGAGCCTGTAGCTTCCCCAATGACCCAATAGCGGCGGCCCGTATAGAGGGCTGTGTATCCCGCGCCGTTTTTTCTAACAAGGGAAGAGCGCGACGATCCTTGATGGCTCCAAAGGCACGGATCGCTCCTCCCCGCTCATAGCCTTCCTCGCCTTTTGCTGCTTGCTCTAATCGTGCCCATAACTGTTTCTTACCCAATTGATAAAGAACCTGAGCCGCGGCAATTTGCACTAAGACTTGTTCGTCCTGAAGCGATTCTTCGATCAAGGGAATCACCTTTTGATCCCCGGATTTTCCAATACTTTTTACCGCCGTAGCACGAACTAGCCCTGCCGAATCTTTCAAGGCCTGCCGCAATCGCTCGGAACGTTGTCCGGCCTTGCGTTTACCCAACGCTTCGGCAACCAAAGCACGGATCATCCCGGACCCATCAGTCAACCCCTCTTCCAAAAACCCAACCATCTCATCGGAGTCAATTTCTTTTAGAGCCGTATAGGCTGCCCCTCGCATCTGTTCCCGCATATCTGTCCGCATAGACAAGACGACAGCTATGGCCGCCTGTCGTAAGAGACTTTCATCTTCACGTTTCATGGATTGAACAAATTTCTCATAGGAATCCATCGCCTCCGGGGACTTCCCCATTCTGGCCAAGGCCAGAATATGAAGACGGTAAATGTGAACCGAGGCGTTCGCTTTTTGAAGAACAGGCTCTACAAGCTTGACCACTTTTTGAAAATCACCTTTGCTAAAGGCCTTGTTCGCCTGTTCAAGGGTTGTATCTTTGGATACATCCCCCAGGACCATGACAGGGAACAACCCACTCGCGATTAACACGAAAAGACAGATCATCTTCTTCAAAAAAGTCTTAGTAGGATTCATTGTTTGTTTGACCATTTGCCCCATTTAACCTTTACCCTTTAGGAATCTGAGCCTCCTGAGCTTCAATCATCCTATATCCCAAAGGCGGTTCAAAGTAATAATCTGGCTGGGAGGAGACAACCACATGTCCATATTCCACAAACCAATCCCGGTCTTGGCTTAAGAGCTTCAACAAAACATTTCGGTCAGGATCGACCCATTCAAAAAATCGTTCTGTTTGGCCGGATTGACCCTGCGCTTCTATTTCATAGAGCACAGCTGAACGGTCGCCAACCATAGAGTCGCCAATTAAGGTCCGACTGGTTTCCCCTTCTAATCTCACGGAAAATGGTAACAAATAATCAGATGTTAACGGAACACTCACGACCGTTCGACGTTTTGACAAAATATACCAGACTTTTTGCTCATCGAGTCGAACAATAGTCACACCCGCATAACCTAACTCTGTTCGAATTCCCCCGAGATGTTCAATGCGATACCGGTCAGATTTGACAAACAATTGGGCCTTGGCCCTTCGTCCTTCAGTTTTCCATATTAATCCCGCTGAGAACTCTATAGGGCTTGTACCCCATTGGTTTTCAGATTGTGCAAGTGCCTCATTCGCAGTGGGAAACCCCAATCCTAAAGCCAGAACACAGGCTAGGAAACAGCAGGATCTGGACTTATGCGTTAGGTGGGTATTGAGAAATACGGTGAGCCATTTCATGGCCTTTGACGTTCGACCAAAGGCTCAATTTTGATTGGGCGCCCCAGAACAGCTGAAGTAAACCTAGGCGGCTTTAGGCGGGTATGGGCCGTCCACCGTCCAACTGGAGAGCGCAAGGCAAAATCCATCTGAGTGGTTTGTGACGGCTTTACTGTTAACATTTGAACATGTTCTTTTTTCACACTAGGGTGCCAAGCTCGCAGACGATAGGTTCCCGGAGGAATACCGATAATCTCATAGCTCCCGGTTTCACTCGTAAACGTAAAATAGGGATTATCCACGGCAATAGCCCAACTTTCCATATACGCATGAAATCCACATTGCATAACAAACGTTGTTCGACCTTTGCTCATACGAAACTGCCGGACCATAGATTTTCCCGGCACATGCTCATGCGTGGCATGCATGTTTCCCCGCTGATGCCTTTGATTGAAAGGAAGTGGAGAATTAAACAAGACACGCGTACCATGGGTGATTGAAGTTTCATAGGCCTGAATATCGTGCATGACGGGATCCATGTTCACGACTTCAATGCCATGTTCACTGCGAACGACTGTGGTAAATGGAAGAAACTGACAATCCCTGGCTTCCACTTTGGGGATCGAGAGCGTAAAGGGTTTTCCCGCAGTCACACCTTCCACTACCATGACCACACCTTGCAATTGGTTGCGATCATTCACCACAAAGTCCTTCAGCAATCGCCAACCTTTTCCATCGGAAATACGGCCGCAGTATTCAGGATCGGGAAAGGTAATTAAATTGTAGGCTTTGGGCCGCGGAGCTGCCCCCTGGAGAGTCACGGTCCCCCTGATCGTTCCCCCAGCTTCTACATTCATCACCTCGTAGGCTAACGCTTTGGGATTCCCAACGGGGAAAAGCCCCACGACGACGATAATGATGAAACATCGAAAGCCCATAGAGTTTACGGAATCTGAAGACGTAGGGATGGGACAATGACTTCACCCTCGTCAAGCAATTCTATTCCAAAACGAGGATTCTCAAGCATTTCATGAGCACTACGCCGCCCTTTTGGAGCTTGATATTGAAAACTCACATTCGACGTTTTCCCTGCTTCAATCTGAACCGTTTGCTCCAAATAAGTCTTCATACCAGGATGCCAAGTCGACACTTCATACTCCCCCGGTGGAATACCTGATATTTCAAAGACTCCGTCATCTTTGGTAATGGAATAATAGGGATTATTCAAGACCACTCCCCATGAAAACATATACGGATGAAAACCACATTGCATAACAAAGATATTCCGGTTTTTTCGAAGATGAATTTCTTCCACCATAGGTGTGCCAGGCATATGAGTATGGGCATTTTCTCCAAATATTCCCATGACCTTATGAAAGGGGTTCATCGGCAAAGGCCGATTAAACAGGATTCTCGCGCCTCGTTCACGAGCGGTTTCATACCCTTGAATATCATGTTCGATTGGATCCATATTGATCACCGTCAATTCATCCCGATCTTTAATCACATTCACAAAAGGCAAAAAATCACAGTCAATGGCTTCGACTTCAACATTTTTAAGGTTAAAGGCTTTTCCTCTTTTGACATCCTTTAACACCACCACGACATCCTTTAAGGATCCATCTGGGCCAATAATAAAATCCTCGACAATTCGCCATCCCGTTCCTGTTGAAATCCTTCCACAATAGACCGCGTCAGGAATCGTGACCAAATTCATGGCCATGGCTCGAGGTTTTTCCCCCAACAAGGTCACCCTTCCCTTGAGTTTCCCTTCCTTCTCCACGGAAATTTCAGTGTAAGACCACGCTGGAGTACCAATGATCAGCCCGAAAAATGCAACGAACAGAAACCAAGCAAACATTTACCCATCCTCCTCAAATTGACTCATTATTCAATCAAGCCAGAGTAAACAACATATCCAAAAACCGGATCAATCGCAAATTTGGTAGAGCCAGGCACCCCCCCATGATCATCATGGCTCCGAGGGAAGCCCTCAGAATCCCCCATTTTGTAAAGAGGGCAAGGGGAATTTGACACAGATACACGTTCGTCGCCTAACCACCGCGGGAAAATCTCCCCCGACCCCTCTTTGCCAAAGGAAGGGAGACCGGTCAATCTGGTGAGATGTCACCTGTGAGGCTCATCCTAGTAGATGTCCCTCTACCTCGTCATCCTCCATCAGATTTGCAACTGATCCCCAAAGCCAAATGACATAATATTACACGATAACATAATATCCCCAGTAAAAAAAAAGCGGGGAAGCCTTCCGGCCTCCCCGCTTTATTCTCTTCGCTATTTCTAAAAACTTATTTCGCCACAGTTGGAATGATCCGGGCTTCACCCAAATCATGATCAAGAGCGGCTTGTTTATTATTAGAAGATACAGAACCGGATAATGGCAGAATGCGCTGATCCGTATTCGGCAACACCCGGAAATACCCCCATTGGCCTGACTGAGAATAGGGTAAACGGCCATTGCTCCACACATAATCCCCGGCCATGGCCCATTTTCCACCAGCTGATGGCAGGAAGACATCTATGCCTTCGGAACCCGAGAACTCCACCGTGCTAATCATATCCGCACCAGGCAGGAAAGGTTCAATCGGCCATTCGTGTTTTTCGATCGTGAACATCCCATTTTGCTCACTACTGGCGCCAAACACATGAATACGCACTCTGTCACCAGCATGAGCTTCAATCACAGGTGTGACCGGATCCTGCGGATTATCCACTTCACAAGGTTGGAACATCCGCCCCAACGAACAGCCGGCTTCTTCCCGGTACAGATAGGGTTCCGCTCGATAATTCACGCCGATAAGACCAGCCACATTTTGTACATATGGCATGAAGCTAGTCCCAATGATGTTGTCCTCATCCTGGAAGTACAAGGCCACATCACGATAATTGGCTCGACCTTCATTACCCTGAATGGTTCGATCAATAATCACGTCTGCCTTCCAGCTATTCTTGCGAGAAATATCTTCACCTGTCTTGGGATCACGATAGCTAGATCCCTTTGGTCCAATAATAATGCCACCAAATAACCCATTGCGAGGATTCAGCGCTGCATTACCAAAGTCCCAGACTAATGATTGTGTTTCTCCATTGAATGGATCCGCATAATAGGTATAGGTACGTGACTCACCAGGAGCCAGAGTTTGGTCACCAGGATTATTCCCTAGATTAACACCTTGGGAATCCGTGGGATCAAACACTAAACCAAAGGCCGAAAAAGACGCTCGACTCTCTTTGAGTTTATTTGTCAGATTAACCTTGAGACAATCCCCAACGTTAGCCCGAAGGGTCAACGGCATGGGTTGATAATCTCCTGCCACTTTTTGTACTTCATCCTCCAAGACATAAATCTTTGCTTCGGGATTACGAAGTTCAATTCTTCGTTCAAAATCCACTTCGATCGATTCTTCCGCATTAACATTAAAACTCATGCCCGGGTGATCAATCGCCACCACATTAAAGCTCTTGACAGGAGCCTCACTTGGACACACAGGCAATATATCAGGAATCCCGGGTCTCCCATAAGCCTTCGTCGGCAACGGCTTGAGGTCATCAATCGGTTTCTCTATAACACGAATGATTCCCCAGGCTCCTTCCGAAAACTTAGAACTGCGACCATTAAAGAACATATAGTCACCAGGCTGATGTCGAGGACCACCAGCTTCAGGCACCACCAAGTCATATCTTTCCGCAATTCCAATATGGATAGAATTTTTACGATTAGCTTCTTGTGCGTACCTTTCAGTCCAGAACGTATGTCCTGAAACTGTGAACACGTTGCTTTCGTTCATGGTTACATCAACCAAACGAAACACCATGGCATCTCCCAGGTAGGCTCGTAACATAGCCGTACTCGGATCCCCATGAACCGTACTGCTGAAGATCTTCGAAGCATCCGGGTTATTGGCCAAGCGTTGCGCAAAAGGCTCCGCGCGGAAATTCAATGCCCCACCCGTCGTATGGGTCCCGCCGTTCAAGAACGGCATGGGGGTCATTTTGATCATCTCATTTGGAGGCATGATAAAAGACACAGTTCGCCCAGCTTCCAAAGCGACATCAATGGGTTGCCCCGGAGGATTACCTGCGGTCACCACATTCACGGTATGTGGCAC
>CBDUWS010000061.1:0-8320 GCA_965370985.1 uncultured bacterium | reverse complement strand
CGTTCCCAGGACATTATGAACGCCATACTCTCAAAAATCGGGGAAACACGGTCCAAGGTCATCATCATGGACATTAGTGGCGTGGGTGTTGTCGATACCGCAGTTGCGAATCATTTAATCAAGATCACCAAAGCAACCAAGTTGATGGGGTGCGAATGTACAATATCGGGCGTGTCGCCAGCCATTGCCCAAACGATGGTGGAACTCGGCATCAATGTAGGCGATGTCCGGACAACGGCCACTCTTCGAGATGCCCTTGAGGCCGCGTTTGTGAAAACCGGAGCTGGTATTCGCCCGGACGGAGGCGTTTCTAAGCGAGCTTCAGTGTGATTGGGCACAGGCTCACCCTCAATGGCCTGCCCAAAAGGACTTGACATGGAAGCACACGTCGCCGCCATGAATCTTGTTGACGGATGTCTGGTCACCACCATCCAGTTTGATCTGAACCGTCAGGTATTGAAGGTGTTACAGGAAGAGGTTCTGCAGAAGTTACAGGAAACCCGTGCCAGAGGTCTGATTCTCGATTGCTCCGCACTTGCACTGATGGATAGCCAGGACTTTGACGGCCTAAAACGCTTGACCGCTATGGCGTCTCTCTTGGGTGCACAGAGTGTTTTTGTAGGCTTGAGTCCTGGTATCGTTTCTTCCCTTGTGGAGTTGGATGTCGAGATTGATGACGTGCAGGCCACGCTCACATTAGAAGACGCGTTCACTCTTTGTCAGAGTTCTCCTTCACAGGAAGAATCACTCGGAGATGGTTCTCAAGTGGACAGTCAAGAATGTCCTTAGAGCGATTCTCCGTTCCCGTGGCTGACGAGGCGGACTTAACTTGGGCCATCATTCAGGTGGGCCGGCTCGCAAATGAGATCGGCTTCAAGGAGAGTGGCAAATCCATGGTCATGACCGCCGCCTCTGAGCTTGGCCGGAATATTCTCAAGTATGCCAGGAGGGGAACGCTTGTGGCCGAACCAGTCGACACAGATCTCCGGAAAGGCATCGAGATCATTGTCAAAGATCATGGTCCGGGCATCGAGAATGTGGAGATGGCCATGCAGGACGCATACAGTTCTGGAGGAACACTGGGATTAGGACTTCCTGGAGTTCGGCGCATGATGGATGAATTTCACATTGATACGGCTGTAGGGAGGGGCACGATTGTGACCATTCGCAAATGGGTCTGAGTTATACACACTACATTCAGCATGAGAAGATTGTGCGACCGTTACTTGGCGAGCGGGTGAGCGGAGATACCGCAATAATCAGCGAACTTGAGAATGGCGTGTTCCTCGGCATTGCCGATGTTCTGGGGCACGGACCCGAAGCTCATGAAGTGGCTGTGATCATTGATGATTATCTTGCTGCTCATTGTACTTCGAACGTTGAGACCGTCATGCACGGTCTTCATAAACTCTTGAATGGTACCCGTGGCGCAGCGGTAGGGCTCTGCTTCGTCGAGGCCGAATCCGGAATCGTCACATTCGTCGGCACTGGTAACACGCGGACGAAAAAATTAGGTTCTTCGGAAGTGACACTCACCTCCAAAGACGGCATCGTTGGTTCCAATATGCGTTCCCTGCGGACCGAAACAACACGACTTGAATCCGGAGATATCCTCGTCCTGACCACGGACGGGGTCAAAGAGCGATTTTCCCTGGATGATCTCCCGGCTCCACGGGGAAGCACCGCGGCTTCTATTGCCCGCATCCTCCTCCGCCGCTTCGGAAAAGATTACGATGATGCAGCCTGCATCGTTCTCAAGTACAAACCATGATGGAACTTGGTCGAATCGATCTTCCCACTGAATTGGCAATAGTTGAGGCCAGGAGCAAGGTTCTGCGGCTCACAGAAGGGCTGCAATTTAATCGCGTCACCGCCACGAGGCTGGCTACAGCGGTCTCAGAGTTCGGGCGACATTGCACGCGAGTCGATCGAGGCGCGACCTTACATGTGCGGCTGCTCCCCGATGCTCTCCCTCCAGCCCTTGAACTGGATTTCTGTCTACGAGGCGAGATGATGCCCCTGTCGATCCTTCGGGCCTTCTTCGACCGGGTGACTGTGGACTCCGTCAATTCCGACCAGCCCGGGATCCAGCATGTGCGTCTAACGAAACAGTTGCCCAACCCTGTATTGGCAAGCGATCCTATCTTCGTCGATCGGGAACGGGAGCGTCTGCGGACCCGTTCACGAGAAGAACTCATGGCCGAGCTGAAAGAAAAGAACGAGTCGCTTGAAGCGCATCAGGCGACACTTGAGAAAACGATAGCAGACCGCACGGCGGAACTGCGCGTGGCAACCGAAAAAGCAGAATCGGCGAACGAAGCCAAAAGCTCGTTTTTAGCAACGATGAGTCACGAGATCCGCACGCCGATGAATGCCATCATCAACATGACCACTCTTACGCTCGAAACGACGCTCACCAGCAAGCAACACCAATACCTCACAATTGTGGAATCTTCATCTAAAGGATTGCTTGCACTGATCAATGACATTCTGGATTTTTCTAAGATTGAAGCGGGCAAGCTCGACCTGGAAGCCGCGCCCTTCAGCCTGCGTCAGCTGCTGGAAGAAGTGACCCATTCGTTTCGCGGGCGTGTTCTCGAAAAACATGTGGAGTTTATCGTCCATGTCGCACTCGATGTCCCGGATCAGGTGATCGGTGACACCTTACGACTTCGTCAGGTCCTTATTAACCTTGTCGGGAATGCATTCAAGTTCACGGATAAGGGCGAAGTGGTATTGCGCGTAAAAGTGGAAGACCGTCAGGCACTGTATGACGAGAACAATGATGAGGAGAATATTACACTTCGTTTCGAGGTTCAGGACAGCGGCATCGGCATTCCGAAAGACAAGCAGGCTGGCTTATTCACCGCGTTCTCACAAGTTGATAGCTCAACATCAAGGAAGTACGGTGGTACCGGTCTTGGGCTGGCGATCTGCCAGAAACTTGTTGCCCTCATGGGTGACCAGCTCACAGTTGAAAGCAAGCCAGGGAAGGGCAGCCTGTTTGCCTTCCCGGTGCAATTCCGCCACTCAATTGCTGATACGAGGCGATTTTTAACTGTTCCAGCCGGAATTCAGGACATCCGGGCTCTTATCATCGAAGATAATCCCGCAAGTCAGGAATTATTGCATACCCTCTTTGAATCGTATGGAATGGCCTGTGAGGTCGTAGGTTCCGGGGAACAGGGGCTGACTCTTCTGAAGCGCCATGACACAGCCTCCGATTCCTCTCAAGCGTTTAACTTGGTAGTGCTGGATTGGCTCTTGCCAGGCATTGATGGACTAGAGACGGCACAGCGGGTTCGTCGTCGGTACAAACAGGAGCAGCTCCCTATCATTATGATCAGTGCATTTGCGGGGAAAGAGGAAGAAGCCAAGGCCATTGAGGTGGGTATTGATCACTTTTTGCCAAAACCCATTACGGCCTCATCTCTCTATGACACCATCATGCAGGTAAAGGGCGTGGTTGGAGAGCGAGAGGCTCCCTCTCCCGTTATGGACGTTGCTGATTCAGAATTTGCCGGGTTGCGTCTCCTCTTGGCGGAAGATAACGAAGTCAATCAGTTTGTTGCTGAGGAAATTCTGACTGCGGCTGGCTTCGAATTAGACATCGCACAGAATGGTCGAGAGGCCATTGAGCGATTTAGGCAAAGGCCCTATGCGGCAATCTTGATGGATATTCAGATGCCTGAGATGGACGGCCTTGAAGCGACACGACGGATCCGTGACGAACTACAGGGCAAACCGCTTCCCATCATTGCCATGACGGCAAATGCAATGAAATCGGAAGAGGAAGCTTGTCGTGCAGCAGGAATGGATGACTTTGTCCCTAAACCGGTTGATCGCGCATTGCTGTTCCGAACACTACGAAAGTGGCTTACCCCTAAAGAACGCCCAGTGGCCAATGAGCCGCCCCCCTTAACAGAAGGAACCAGTCAACCTCCCCTGTCAGGAAAAACACCCCCAACGCCGCCGGCCACGATCAGTCCAACGATACGATCAGCCTTCAACATTGAAGGAACCATCAAACGACTTGGGGTGTCCCGGGAAGCCTACCTTCGCATGCTTGGCCGATTTGCCAGCGGACAGCAACAGACCATCGACGACCTACAGACAGCACTGGCCATTGGGGATCGAGAGACGGCGCGCCGGCATGCCCACTCCATCGCCGGTGCGGCCGGCAACTTGGGCGCCGAGACTTTAGGGGAACGAGGCAAAGCGTTAGAGACAGCGTTAAAGGAAGGAGTGGCGGAGGTGTCCGATCTTCTTGATGCAGTACTGGCCGAGGGCAAACGAGTCAGCATGGCTATCCAGGGGTTATCCTCAGAAACACAGGCTTCGAAGGATTCAACTATAGGCCAGAGGAAAGACATCAGTTTGGATGCCAGTCGGATATCGATGATCTTGCAAACCCTAAAAGAGAATTTGGCAGCCGGAGACCTGGATGCACTGTCAGCCGATCTTTCAGGATTAGACTCTGGAGTCCCGACAAAATTCCAGAACCAAGTCAAAGGGCTGCGTGACCACATTGAAGGGTATGAATTCGAAGAAGCGACTGAACTCGTGGACAACCTACTCAACCAACTCAAGGCAACATAAATGCTATCCAAATCTCTGTCCGACTGTCGAGTGCTCATCGTCGATGATACAAAGGCCAATATCGATATTCTTGTCGAGGCCTTGCGGGACAGTTACAAAATCAGCATAGCGATAGATGGCGAACGAGCGTTGCGTTCGGTCGAGAAATCTCCCCCCGATATTATCCTTCTGGACATCATGATGCCAGGAGTTGATGGGTACGAAGTGTGTCGCCGGCTCAAGGCTGCACCCACCACTCAAGAAATCCCTGTTATTTTTCTTTCGGCCTTAAATGAAGTAAAAGATAAAACCACCGGATTTGACGTCGGTGCGGCCGATTACGTAACGAAGCCGTTTGAGATGGCAGAGGTCAAGGCACGAGTCAGAGCCCATCTTCAGCTAAAAATGCTCAGGGATCAGGAACGAATCTATCTCCAGCAAATTGAGGATGAAAAGGCACGATCCGAGGAGCTGCTCCTTAACATATTGCCGAAATCCATCGCCGAACGACTCAAGCAAGGCGAGACCACCATTGCGGATAGTTTTACGAATGTGTCTGTTTTGTTTGCCGATCTTGCGGGCTTCACCTCCCTGTCGACGCAAGTTGATCCGAACGAGATCGTCGTGCTTCTCAATAAAATTTTCTCAGCCTTTGATAATCTCGCCGAGCGTTATGGCCTGGAAAAAATTAAAACCATCGGTGATTGTTACATGGCCGCGGCAGGACTACCAGTCTCTAAACCGGATCATGCCGAAGCTACAGCCGAAATGGCTCTTGACATGCTCAGGATTATTGAAGACCCCAGGTACACAGACCGGCCACTGAATCTTCGGATCGGCATCAACTCAGGGCCTGTCGTAGCAGGGGTTATCGGGAAACGAAAGTTCATTTACGACCTCTGGGGTGACACCGTCAACACCGCTAACCGGATGGAGACATACGGTTTGCCAAACCAGATTCATGTCTCTGATAGGACGTTTGAGCTCTTGAAGAGTAAGTACCGGTTAGAGCCACGGGAAGAGATCGATGTTGCAGGCAAAGGAAAAATGAAAACCTTTTGGCTGAAAGGTCGATTGGACTGAATTGCCAAGAGGAAAATGTTTCAAAACGGTTTGAACCCGGATAACAACAGGCAGGGAGCTTCCGCAATTTTACACCTTGGGATATTTACATTCCTCTCAATAGGGATCACGCTAATGGCTTCCTTTGTGGCTCCTGATGCGCAGGCAGGCCCGAATGTCGAGCAAGTTCTGGCAGATCTAACACTCTCCGATGAGGACAACCGTCAAATTATGGAGGGAGAGATCGTCAAATGGACGTCTACCGAATCTTCTGAACGCGAGGTGGTAGTCGGAATGGCCATGCTGATCAGGGGTAAACAGCCCAATGAGACGATTAAGATTTTCCGTCAGGCGATCGGGTTAACACTTGATCCGGACGTGAGGGCATTTGGGAAGATTACAGGCAAGGGCACCACAACCGATTTTGCCAAAGTGATGTTGGAACCCAATGGGGAGGACGAGGCAGAGCGCTACCTGGAAGCTGAGGCTGGCGATGAGTTGAATCTAAGTTCGAAGGAGATTGCGGGTTTCAATACTCTGAACGTCAAAGGCCGGGGTTCTGCGGGCAAGAAGGAAGCAGTAGAGAAGCTGTTGCGAAGCCAATTGTTGGCCCGCTATCAATCCTATCGTGCTGAAGGACTGACGGGCATTCCTTCCTATGCACGAGGAGGCGGTAGGAAAGTTGGGCCGGCTGATGAACTGATAAAGGCAACAATGGCAGCAAAAGTCCTCGCAAACCACGCTCCGTCCTTTCATGAGGTCCTTTTAAAATATCCAGAGGTCAAGCCACCAGGCTTTGAAGAGTGGTTTTACTGGGTAAACCATGAAATTTACTCCATGCCGAATTTTATCCTCAGTCACCGATTAGCCCTTCAAGCCGGTGACAGTTTTATTGTCGGGGAACGCCATTTTTTCGTAAGCCACGAATACAACAGTTTGCAAGCGGTAGGTGGGCTACTCTCGACTAAAGAAGGAACGCTCGCCATCTATCTCTATCGGGTATCGACGGACCAGGTAGCTGGCTTTGGGTCCTCAATCAAGCGGGCTGCGGCCCGGATGCTGATGGGAAAACCGATTCGCAGATTATTCGAAAAACTACGCGTGATAGCAGAAAACGAGTAACAGAGGTCAAAAAAGGGGTCGGGAGTCTTTTTCTAGGTTCAAAAAAGCGCGACTATAGATTTTAACTCGAAACTCGAACCCTCAAAGATCACTCCACCCAGCCATTTCCTGATGCTGGTGGGTCGGCCACCTTAATCTTAGGGGAAAAAGGGAAGCGTTCCCATTTCATAAATTTGCCGCCTCAAAAATGGTACCTGAGTTCAAGAAAATTAAGGTCCACCCCCTTTGAATGTTTACCATAAATCGTGGCGTCGGATATATGGTGAAACCGCCACCCGGCAAAAAGATTCCACCCAAGATCAAAACTCACTCCCCCCTGGCCCACAATTTGGACAGGCCCTCCCATATCTTGATCGCCAAAATTGTACCTGGTGAGGGCGGTCAAGCCTGTACCGAGATCTATTATCATCCTCCAACTCGGCTTGTGAAACGTGATGCCAGGGCCTAGTTCTGCGATGAAGGCCGTGTCGCCGCCACCTCGAAGAATTCCCGCCGCGCCATTGAAAGTCCAACTCATCTCCCAGCCTGACGAAAGTTGCCGACTCCAAGGAAGTGCGACGTACATAACGACATCGACCTGGTAAAAATCCTCCTTTTCAGGCGGAGGGACCGCAATGTGTTCGAGATTGATCCCTCCGCGAATACCCAATGCCTCTATTTCAATTTCTTGGCCATAGCCGGGTACAGATAAAAACATGGTGAGTTCAATCATCACCAAAAACCAAAGTATTCTAGGACCTGACATCGATTTGTCCTCTTTCGTCCATAAATTTCTCCACATGCATACCCACATGCCCTCTTGGGCAGGATGTTCTCATCAAAAATTTTACGATGATTTAAGGATTTGGGGACAGTATGTGCTAACCAGCACGATACTCATTCTTTGAGGGGCAACGGGAAAAAGTACTGAGGCATGCCTATAAAGCGGTCTTTCAATTGCAGCCTATGGCATTGCAATCTGTTTACGCAAGCGTATGACCATATAATAATCTTGTACTTTTTACGTGAGAAGCCGACCCTTCTTTTTTAACAAGTAAAACCGCCGTTTTTATGGGTAATTGTTGAATGCGAGGCACATTGTACTCGGAACGCCATCTTCAAGAAAAGAGAAATTTTCAAGATCGGCCTGATGGAAAAACCTCCGATCAATACTCAAGGTTGCACGAACAAATCGAATCCACGCTTTGAAACAAGCGCGAAAAAGTCACGATATTGTTTGATCAAATGGTGCTCACTCTCAACAATATCTGATAAAAAAGAGGTTGGGTTGAATGCGTTAGCCGAATGGCATAGTTATTCTTTTTGACTTATCCGAAAATATTAGGCAATATTTCAAAGCCTATCATCGGATGAGGCTTATGAAAAGTGAGGCTTAATTATGAACAAAAATCTCTCATCTACCCAGGTGGTGAAGGATCTGCCGGAATCCCAATCCAATCTCTCAAATCAAAGCCATCTTCAATCAGCTGTTACGAGTAATAATGGGAGTGAGAAGGACATGAACCTTCTTCAACAATTCCGGGCGCGAAGACGCAAATGGGTAAAAAAACGAGGGAAG
>CBDUWS010000060.1:0-8341 GCA_965370985.1 uncultured bacterium | reverse complement strand
AATTTTCTGGCTGGTGAAGATGCCTACTTGCGAGAAGATTATGAAAGGGCCCTGGAAGAATGGCGTCCATTGGCGAAACGCGGAAACGTTGAAGCTCAAAATATGTTGGGCTACATGTACCGTTATGGACAAGGCGTGCCACAGGACTTTGAACAAGCCCGTCATTGGTATCGTTTAGCGGCAGATAAGGGGCATGCCCGGGCTCAAAATAATCTTGGAGCGATGTATCGCCAAGGCTTGGGTGTGCCTCAAGATTATGGCGAAGCGTTGAGATGGTTTCGTCGTGCGGCAGATCAAGGAAATGGTGGCGCACAAAATCATCTGGGCTTGATGTATTTCGAAGGCGAAGGGATCGCGAAAGATGAGATCGAAGCGTATAAGTGGGCCTACCTGTCGGCTCAGCAAGGGGTGGAACAGGCCATTTTAGCTGTGGATTTTTTGGAGCAACAATTAAAGCCCGATCAGATTCGAGAAGCCAAACGGTTGGCCAAGGAATGGACTCCTAAAGGCGAAGAAGTGGAGCTCTAAATTTTTGTGTAATATTCTGTGTTTCTGTCTTGAAAATTGTTTTTCTGGTGCCTCTTCGAATCGATTTTAGCTGATTTGACTCCCCTTCAACAGGGTGTTAGGGTTCCTATCTCCTCTGGGGAAGATGGCGTTAAAGCCTTTCGTGCTTTTTCATCCAACTATTGTTTTTCTGAATTCGAGAAATTAGCCTATGCGTTGCTAGGCTTGAAATGAAAGGAGGCCACATATGGGACGGCCAGCCAAGGTGACTCAGGCAAAACGTAATCGCGAGATGCAAAAAAGAATGAAACAACAAGACAAAGAAGTCCGCCGAGAGCAACGCAAAACAGAAAACGAAGAAATCCGCTCTGTTCTTGAGGGAGAAGATCCCGATTTGATTGGTTTACGGCCTGGTCCTCAACCTCCTCTGTACTAGCCGCCTTTGTCTAAGGTTATCATTCCTTCCTCTTCGGAAATTCGTTAGTCTTACAAGGTTTTCAGTGGTTCAAATGGAGTGGCCCTATGGTCACCTGAAGTGTTTGATCTGATAGAATGAGCTCTATCATGAGAATTCACGCATTCAGAATCCTGTTAGGTGCTTTATTGATGGTTGGGCTTGGTTGTACGTCGGGGCCTGAAGTGGTGCCTGAGCCCTTCAAGGCGAACATAGATCCATCGGTAACTTTTCCGAAGATGATTGAGGAACCTACGGTTCATCAAGGCGCAATGGTGCTTTTGGGTGGCGAAGTCCTTACCGCTAAACGCCTAAAGGATGGGACACGTCTTGAGATCTTGCAGCTCCCTCTGGACGATTCGGAAGAACCGGTTCTTGACCGGACGGCCTCTCAAGGACGATTTTTGGCCTTTGAGTCTTCTTTCCTTGATCCTGCCACCCTTCCCCCAAATACGCGAGTAACACTCGTCGGCGAAATAACGGGCGTCACACGTACCAATCTTGATGAGATGGAATATCGCTATCCAACCGTGACCATTAAACATCTACATGTCTGGCCAGAACTTGAACCGGGTCAACCAGGGGATTTTGCCCCTCGTTATGGCATATTCGGTGGAGGCAGTACTGGAGGACGTGTTGGCGGCGGGGTAGGTATTGGGATTGGATTTTAAGAACAACATGAGGGTCTTTTCTATTTTTCAGTGAAGATGATTCTTGGGAATTTTAGGGCCAGTAGCCAAGATGAGAAGGTGTCTCTTGCCGGGAAAACAGTCTCGATGAACGATTCCCTTAAAAAGGATCCTGGTGTTGTCTTGTTGGGGACATCCGGGGGGCATTCGTTCAAACACAAAGAGCCGTTTTTATGAGTAAGGAAAATTTTCGTCTCATAGTTGTAGGAATAATAACTTTGCTGATGTCGCTTCTGCCTCCTACCGCTGTACAAGCTACGGTAGGGTGGGAAACTGGGGACATGGTGCTGGATTTTGGCCTGGGGCTAGAGTCTGGAGAACAAGTGGTGTTGGTCGACAAATATGAAGTGGACCATCCATTTTTTGTTGAATTGACCTGGAAGCTCAATTCAGAACATTGTGTGGTACAGATTCAGGAAGCTTCTGGTCAAGGTGACACCGTTTTGACCAAAGCGGTACACGATGATGGTTTGTTGAATGGTGTGGTATCCCATGCCGTGCATCCGGAAGTTGAGGCTGTGATCGTGACGGCTGCTGAAGGGAAGCGTTGTGAAATTAATCCGTCAAAGGATGAGTTCCTGGTTATTGCCCGAGAGTCCCGCGCTCCTGTTTCAGTAGAAGAAGGAATTTCATCAGCCCCTATCGGTGCAGTGGTGATAGCGTTTCGGGCAACAACGTTTTTCATGCCGCAGCATGTCACTATTAAGCCCGGAGAAAAAGTGGTATGGGTGTATGCCGATGGGGCCCAAGAGCCTCATAGTGTCACCAGTGGCGGTTGCCGCGTGAACGATTGTTCGGGAGGAGGGAAACAGTTCAATAGCGGGTTGAATTTGAATAAACCCGGACAGCGCTTTGAGCATGTCTTCACGAATCCTGGAATTTTTCCCTACCACTGCGATCTTCACCTCGGGTCTATGCAAGGGACGGTGGTGGTTGAAGATCCCCACTAGCGTTCCAAATTCTTTCCCAATCTTTGGGTCTCACTTCTGAAGACCTTCCAAGCCTTGAACATGAATGGTTACGGAAGATGACCGGACGGGTTCTGCGGTGTTACTATATGAATCCTTCGGAACAGACTCTGTGAAATCGCCCATTCCCCCAAAAATCTTTCATCTTATCCTGATTAAACCCTCCCATTACGATGATGAGGGATATGTGATTCAATGGGTTCGTTCGTCTATCCCTTCCAACACAATGGCGGCCATTTACGGTCTCGTCCTTGACTGTGCAGAGCGACACATCTTAGGGGATGATGTTCGGATAGACATTACGGCCTTGGACGAGACCAATACCCGTGTCAAGCCTCATGAGTTAGTTCGCATGGTTCAGGATGCCGGTGGCTATGGTCTTGTTGCGATGGTGGGGGTTCAAACAAATCAATTTCCCAGAGCCATGGATCTTGCTCGTGAATTTCGCCGTGCTGAACTTCAAGTCTGCATTGGGGGATTTCACGTGAGTGGCTGCTTAGCCATGTTGCCGACTATTCCTTCGGATCTTCAAGAAGCGATGGGCGAAGGGATTTCCCTATTTGCTGGTGAAGTGGAAGGACATTTAGACAGCCTACTTCAGGATGCTCATTCTGGACGGTTGCAACCTCTCTATAATGTAATGAAAGATCCTCCCGGACTTGAAGGGCAACCGGTTCCGTATCTTCCCGCTCATTTGGTTCATCGTATGTCCGGCGCGCGTACGAGTTTTGATGCCGGGCGTGGCTGTCCGTTTCTTTGCAGTTTCTGTACTATCATCAATGTCCAGGGTCGTAAATCGCGTTATCGCTCGCCGGATGATATTGAGCAATTGGTTCGGATGAATGTGGCTCAAGGCATCCATAAGTTCTTTGTGACGGATGATAACTTTGCCAGAAATCTCGCCTGGGAACGGATATTGGATCGTCTGATTCAACTACGGGAAAAAGAGGGCATTCAGTTTAAGGTCACGATTCAAGTCGATACGATGTGTCATAAAATTCCCCGGTTTATTGAAAAGGCAGGGCGTGCCGGTGTGGATCGGGTGTTTATAGGCCTTGAAAGTATAAACCCGGATTCCTTGGAAGGATCCAGAAAACATCAAAACAAAATTACAGAGTATCGGAGCATGCTCCAGTCCTGGCATAAGGTAGGAGCCCTGACGCTGGCCGGGTTAATCCTGGGATTCCCAACAGATACACCTGAAAGCATTCTCCGGGATATTCGGATTATTCAAAATGAACTTCCCATCGATTTGTTGTATTTTTTCATTTTGACGCCGTTGCCTGGATCGCAAGATCACAAGGAACTTTACGAACAGGGCGTGTCCTTAGAATTGGATATGAACGCGTACGATTCCGTCCATGTCGCCATGCCTCATGCCCACATGTCCAAGCAGGAATTGCTAGATGTCTATCACCAGGCTTGGGATGTCTATTATACCCCTCAACATGTTGAGACGGTCATTCGTCGAGCAAAAGAATGGCAGTTTAGTATGAATAAAGTGAAGTGGATGATGCTCTCGTTTTATGGCGCGGCCAAGGTTGAGGGGGTGCATCCGATGGATAGCGGTATTTTCCGTCGGAAGTATCGTCGTGATCGAAGAGCAGGGATGCCCCGAGAACATCCCGTCGTCTTTTATGCCCGGTATGGTTGGGAAATCGTGTCCAAGCATCTTCGATATGTGTGGCTCTATTTGATGTTCCATCGAGCGTATCTGAAGGTGGTGTATGGGGTAACACAAGGAGTGGATGATCTGGCGATGCAACCGGTTCAGGCTCATGAACTAGATACCTTAGAGCTTTTTACTGCGACGTCTGCTGCACAAATAGTTGTCGAAAAGATTAAGAAAAAACTTTCAAAATTTCCATCGACGGTACCAATCTCGTAACCCCCTCTATTTGAGGTAGCATCACTGTCCTGCCCATTTTTTGTCGTGTCATGTGTGATGAACAACATCTGACAGTAGAACGTATGTTAAGGCGTCTATGGCCATAGAACCCTTCGGTATCCTGGAACATCTCAAAGCCCTCTCTCCCAATCACATCTACTTTCTGGCTCCTAAAGCGTTTGTGCTGCGTGGGTATGAGTACTATTCGCAAGGCCGGCTGGAGTCGTATAGCTGGAATCATTCCAGGACGATTCTTGCCGCATCGGTGAGAGGATCGAAATATTATGCCGTGACCTTTTCTGTTGAGAAGGGGCAACTCGTCTATTCATGTCGATGCCCAGCATGGACGGCCTCTTCGCAGTGCAAGCATGTGATCTGTGCCTTGCTCACGACCGTCAATTTGTTAGTTCCCGATACCTTTCGGGTGTCAACAACGCGAGCAACGAGCCGAGAACGCCTGTCCCAACAATTATTGAAAGGCTTTTCTGAATCTCAATCCGACGCGAGGCCGGTCACGCTTCTTCCACGGTTTGAAGTGAATTTGGTCGATCACCAGGGGCAGGGTTCCATTACCATTACCAATCATGGAAAGGTCTGTCAGACCTTTTTGGGTATGCCGACGGAGTTGGCCATTTTGCTGCGTGCGACGCAGGACCCTGCCTGGTCCGTACAAGATGCCCTACGGGATTTTTTGAAGCACCATGGAAATGCCTTCCCCATTTTTTTTGAGAATACTCAAGGGCGTTATTTAGTGGAATGGGGGCCGTCGCTCACGTATACCATTAAAACGGAATTAGATGTTCGAGGAGAGGAGGTCACCGTGGCCGCCCGCTGTTTTCGGTTTGGGGTGGTACAGGAGCATGCGCAGCTGTATATGGGATTGGTTGTCGATCTCGGTGCCTATAAGCTCGCCCCCTTGGATAATGACCTGGGTTGGGCCTTCTATGACGTGTTGTCCGACAATATCAATGATCACGATGAGAAAGATCGCATGCCCTCGCTAACTTCCATTGATAGAGATGTGCGGAACCTAGGCAGACCATCTTTGGGACGTGCAAAAGGAGGGCAGGGATTAGGCACTCGTCCCATGCTGTCCATCCCGTTGCATGAGTTTGCCAGTTTGCAGATTGATCTTCCCTCAAAAGATGTCTCGCATATGTTGCGCTCCGCCCAGTTCAAAATTGAAGGCCAAGAGGTGGCTCTTGTGCAAATTGAACAGGCCGATCATGGTCCGCCAAAACGGTATCGTCTCACAGTGATGCCGGAAGCCTGGTCGTTGGATACGCCGCTCGTCGAGCCCAATACTTCAGCCCTCGTCGCGGAATGTTGGCAAAGTGACCATTTGAGTGGGACCAGCGAACAGATTTTTAGTATCTTTCCCTTTCTCGAGCATGGCCGTACAGTCTCGAGTGGTCTGCGAACGAAAAAACGACGAGCGGTGCTCTATGACACGTTCTTCCAACTTTGTCGCGTCTCCAAACCGGCTGAAGGAAAAAAACTGATTAAAGCCTGTTTGCGACGTGAAGAATTTCGCCCCTTTCGCATCAAAGCGGAAGCTGAAGATGTCCTGCAACATTTTTCTGCGCCCCTTCTGGAGCCCAGTGTACGGTTGCTTGTGCATGAGGGCCAATGGTGCATCGTCCCAAACGATTGGACCAAGGAAGCCTTGCTGTATGCCATTCCGTATGAAATTTGGGGGCTTCAAATATTTGAAAAGATGATCGGGCATGAGGCCATGCCTCTTTCGCAGGAATTGCTGTATGCCGGGTTGCCGGAATGTTATGGCAAAGCCGCCGAGGCGGGGATAGAACTATTTTTTCAGGACAAGCCGATCGCAACGGCACAATGGGATTGTTCGGTTGATGCGCGCCGACCGCCGACGATCGATTGGTTTGAACTTCGTCCGGAAATTATGTGTGATGGGGTACGCCTAGAAACCCAAGATGTCCAGAGCATCTTGGAACGAGGTGGCCTCATGGAGGTCGATGGACAGGTGCGGCTTATAGATCAAAACACGCAGGAAATTTTACGCGCGTTGACAGCGCTATCCCCCTCGAAGCTATCAAAAAATTCCGATCACGACAAACCAGATGTGGTGCATGTGCCCAAATTGCAGATTTTGGATTGGGTCGCTCTGCGCAAGCGCGGAGTCAGAGTCATGCTCCCGCCTGAAGATGAAGCCTTAGTCGAACGTTTACTGAATTTTGAACGCATCGAACCCCGGCCTTTGCCCAAACAGCTTAAGGCCAAACTGCGGCCCTATCAGCAAGAAGGCTATCGATGGTTGGGATTTCTGTATCAGCATCGGTTAGGAGCCTGTCTGGCAGACGATATGGGCTTGGGCAAAACCATCCAAGCCATTAGCTTATTAGCGGGCATTCATGAAGGGATCATTCAATCCTCAGCTTCGAATCAAGGCCCGCATTTGGTTGTGTTGCCACCGAGTTTGCTTTTTAATTGGGAACAGGAGATTAGTCGATTCTATCCCGATCTAAAGGTACACAGTTATATAGGCAAAGAACGCCAGATGGACTTAGCTCATGCTGATGTGGTGCTCACCACCTATGGGTTGGTGCGGCGGGACATTGCCGTCCTTGAAAAGATGATGTTTCATGTCATTCTGTTTGATGAAGCGCAGGCGGTTAAAAATATTGTCGCGGGTACCACGGGAGCAGCTCGACGGCTCAAAGGTTATTTCAAATGTGTCATGACGGGGACGCCATTGGAAAATCATATAGGGGAATATTATTCCCTCATGGATCTCTGCGTGCCAGGACTACTGGGCGATTACGACAATGTGAGGGGGAAGCTCAAAACGCCGTCACCTGATGTGTTACATACCATCATGCAGCGAACCAAGCCGTTTGTCTTGCGTCGAACGAAAGCCCAAATTCTCAAGGAATTGCCACCGAAAATGGAAACCGATATCTACTTGGAACTCACCGATCGCCAGAAAACCCTCTACCAACAGACGGTGGCGAGTATTCGGTCCATGATTGCGACCGCCTATCGAAGTAAAACGTCTTCGCAAGCGCGGATTATTGCACTGACCGCCATTTTGAAATTAAGGCAAATCTGTCTCTCGCCCCGGCTCATCCAGAAAGGGAGTACGGACACATCTCCCAAATTGGTGTGTGTCGTAGAACGGCTTCAGGAACTCATGGACGAAGGGCATAGTGCACTGGTCTTTTCGCAATTTACGTCATATTTGGATCTCGTCGAACAGGAATTTCACGCCCATCACATTCCCTATGTCCGACTGGATGGGTCGACTCCCACGGCCAAACGAAAAAAAATCGTGCAGGAATTTCAAGATGGGAAGCAGCCGTTAGTCTTTTTACTCAGCCTTAAAGCTGGTGGGCAAGGATTGAATCTGACTAAGGCGTCTTATGTCTTTCATCTGGATCCTTGGTGGAATCCGGCCGTCGAGAATCAGGCCTCTGACCGCGCCCATCGCATTGGGCAAACGCAGAAAGTCTCCATCATGCGCTTACTCATGCGGCATACCATTGAAGAAAAGATGATGGAGCTGAAGCAGCAAAAGTTGGAACTGTACCATGCCGTCTTAGAGGGTGCTGCACACGGTGGAGGGGGCACCTCGCTCACGCAGAAGGATTTTGAGTTCCTTCTGGATTAGAGCCTGTGACACAAGAACTTTGCCATCTCGCATCCCACCTTCAGGCCAGCTTGGGCCGATCTTTACTCGCACAATCCTCAGCGTAGGACTTGCTACGCCTGCGGTTGTGCTCACTCAGATCGTCACAACCTGATCCAAATCTTGGCGCGAATTCTGGGAAGTTATTGTTTCGCGAGCCCTTAGGGTTGGAATTTCGCT
>CBDUWS010000059.1:0-8367 GCA_965370985.1 uncultured bacterium | reverse complement strand
TGGGCCGTACAGGGATCGAACCTGTGGCCCGCTGATTAAGAGTCAGCTGCTCTCTAAAACCTATGGCAAGCAACTGCCTACCATGAAAACCTACCCTCAGTTCAAAATCCAGCTAGATCCCATTCAATGGCATAGGTCAAAAATTAAAATATCCGGTATTTCTACGGATATCGTGGCAATAGATCTCACACCATTAAAGCAGATCGCAACTGGGGAGGTCTGAAGCCTGTGTTTTAACCCAGGGAGTGGGTTCATTTTTTCTCTACAACAACTTCGGGATTTCCTTCCTTTCTGGATTTTCTTCATCCAGTATATGAATATATGTTCTATATGGTAGAATGAGCATTCATTATTTAGAATATAGGTTCAGAATTACGAAAAGGGAGAGAATGGAAATGAAGGTTACTGCCGATCAGCGGTCGCAACGCAAGCAGCGAGAATACGACGCTAGACGCGAAGAAATTTTGTTAGCGGCGGAGCGCCTCTTTTCCAAAAACGGGTTTTTTAAAACGGGGATGGCGGAGATTGCTGAAGCGGCCCAATTCGCCATGGGTACGATGTACCGGTTCTTTAAAAGCAAAGAGGAAATGTATATCAGCCTGGTGGAAGACAAGGTTGAAGATTTACTCGGTCGCCTGGAGGAGGCGACTCAAAATGAGGTGTCGGCCTCGGAGAAATTGCGTGCCGTGATAAACGTCAAGTTAGTCTTTGCGGATCAGAACCGCGACTTTTTTCGGATTTATGTTTCCGAATGGAGTGGGTTTGAATGGACCATCAAAAGTGCGTTTGGAGATCGTGTGTGGAAAAAGTATTTAGCGCAAATTGATCTCGTGGCTAATCTTATAAAGGAAGGGATTAAGTCCGGGGAATTCCGTAAGGTTAATCCCAAAGATACCTCCCTCGCTCTTCATGGCATGCTGAATTCCACGATTTATGTGTGGATTTTACAGGCCGGGCCTAAGGAGTCTCTGGTCAACAAAGGGGAATGGTTAGGGTCCCTGTTTCTTGGTGGCATCGGGACGGCAAAGATCCACACGTGATTTCGAGAACCTCATGAATATCCGAAAAGACAATATCTGTTTCCTCCTTGCTCTCATTGTGGGCGTTCTGGGGTTACAGGGCTGCAATGAACAACAAGCAGCTCCGCCACCGAAAGGTCGCCCACCCGCTCCCGTTCGTGTTGCCGAAGTCGTGAATCGGGTGGTGCAAAAAACGATTGAGTTGGTGGGCACGGTCGAACCCTGGCGACGGAGTATCGTGGCAGGAGAAATTGCTGCACTTGTCGAGAAGTTTCCGGCAGAAGAAGGGATGGCTGTGAAGCGTGGTCAGATGTTAGCTCAATTACGAACGAACGCTTTGACGATTCGGTTGAATGCTGCTATGGCCTCGCATCGGGAAGCCCGGACTCGCTATCGGCAAGCGAAGAAAGATCTCGAGCGAATGAACACGCTGTTTGCTAAAGAATTAGTGACCCAACAGGAATTCGATGGTGCCGTCACGCAAGAAGCTGCATTGGGTCAACGTGTGACCCTATTGGGAGCAGAAATTTTGCAAGTGCGCGATCAATTTAGGAAAGCTCGGGTGGTGGCTCCGTTCGACGGGTGGGTGATCAAAGAATTCACCGAAGTGGGACAATGGATTCAAGCCGGTGGACCGATTGTGGAATTGGTTGATCTTTCACGTGTGCAAGTCGAAGTGCCACTGCCGGAACGGTATGTCGGCGAGATTAATGTCGGGGATTCGGTCACGGCCACATTTGATAGTCTTAGAGGATTTCAAGCTAACGGAAGAGTGTTTTCGGTTTTGGCCCAAGCCGATCGAAATTCTCGGACATTTCCTATTAAAGTGGAATTGCCGAATGCAGATCTCATGATTAAAAGCGGCTTGATGTCCCGCGTCATTTTACAGGTGGGAGCGCCGTATGAGGCTCTGGTGATTCCCAAAGATGCATTAGTTCTTCGTGGGGGTTCTCAGTTTGTCTTTGTGATGAAAGATGCCAGCGTCTCACAAGTACCGGTTGTCACCGTCAATCACGTGAACAATGAAGTGGAAATCAATGGCCAGCTTGAGCCGGGGATGCTCGTGGTCGTTGAAGGGAACGAGCGGCTCTTTCCGGGGCAACCCGTTCGTGTGCTTGAAGGGGAATCACCGGCATGAATGTGATTCAATCGGCCATTCGTTATCCGGTCACCACCACGGTTGGGGTGTTATTCATTATTCTTTTTGGTGTGGTGGCATTGCTTCGTTTGCCTATTCAACTCACGCCGGATGTGACGAAAGAGGAAATTACCGTCAATACTCGATGGCATGGAGCCAGCTCCCACGAAATTGAGCGAGAAATTATCGATGAACAAGAAGAACAGCTTAAGGGTGTTCAAGGCCTTGAGCGAATGTTTTCTGAGAGCTCCTTCGGCAGCGGGAAAATTATACTGCGGTTTCCTGCTGGAACTGACACAGATGCTTCTCTTCTTCTCGTCTCCAATCGCCTGAATCAGGTGAAAGAGTACCCGGAAGAAACTGATGAGCCAGTCTTGAGTAGTGCGGATTCCGCCGGGTCGGCCATTGGGTGGTTTATTTTCGAAGCCTTAGAAAATAACCCTGTGCCGATCGACAAGATGTACGATTACGCCGAAGATGTGATTAAAGCCAGGTTTGAACGAGTGTCGGGTGTGGCGGCTTCGAACGTCTACGGGGGGCGAGAGCGGGAAATGCAAGTCCTCGTGGATCCAGCCAAACTCGCCGCACGTTCGCTCACCTGGTTGGCTTTGGCGCGGGCGCTAGATCAAGAAAATCGTGATTTTAGCGCCGGTGATTTTGATGAAGGAAAGCGATCGTATGTCGTACGGACTGTGGGGGAATACCAGGCTCCTAGCGATATCGAATCGGTGATCATCGCGCGCCGGAATGGTGCGCCTGTCTATGTCCGCGATGTGGCGTCCGTGAAACTGGATTACAAAGACCTCACGAATGTCGTTCGGCAAAGTGGCAGGCCCAGTATTGCGGTGAATGCCGTACGACAACCCGGAGCGAATGTGCTTGAGATTATGGATGGCTTGCGGGAAGCCGTGCGTGAGTTAAACGAAGGACGGCTGAATCCCCGAGGCTTTAAGTTGTATCAAGTCTATGATGAGACCGATTACATCTATAGTTCGTTATCGTTGGTTCAACAAAACTTGCTCGTGGGGAGTTTGTTGGCTGTCATGATGCTCTACCTGTTTTTACGGACCGGCAGCACTACGTTGGTAATCGGGTTGGCCATTCCCATTAGCATCATGGGAACGTTTATTGCGCTGTGGCTGCTGGAACGCAACTTAAATGTCATTAGCTTAGCAGGGATGACTTTTGCGGCCGGCATGCTGGTTGATAACTCCATCGTGGTGTTAGAAAACATCTATCGTCATCGGGAAACGGGGAAGTCACTCATCCAAGCTGCGTATGATGGGACGGCCGAGGTGTGGGGGGCGGTGCTGGCAAGCACTCTGACGACCATTGCCGTCTTCATTCCGATCGTGTTTATTGAACAACAATCGGGACAACTCTTTCGAGATATTGCCATCGCGATTAGTGCAGGCGTGGGCCTCAGTCTGTTGGTTTCCATCACGGTGATTCCCAGCCTGGCCGCTCGAATCCTGACGACACGAAAGAGAGAACATGAGGTCCATTCCAAGCAGGAGGTTGTGGACGCCAAGTTTGATGAGCCGGTGTTTCCGACCGATGAAATGGCTCCTCAATCTCACGGCCTGGCTGATCGGATGAGTGCGGTGGTGTCGAATATTTGTGTCAATAAGACACGACGTCTCATCACCATTGTGGGCATCATCGGATTGTCTTGTGGCCTCGCATGGATGTTGGTTCCCCAAGCAGAATATTTACCCACTGGAAATCGAAATCTTGTCATAGGCATTCTGTTGCCTCCGCCAGGCTATAACATGGAGACCTTTGTCAAAATGGGGCATACGATTGAGACGGTTCTGCGTCCGTATTGGGCTGCCAAACCTGGATCTCCTGAAGAAAGAGCACTAGACGGACCCAGCATCAGGAACTTTTTCTATGTGGCAAGTGGGCGAATGGTCTTCATGGGTGCTCGGACCAACGAGGATGGGCGAGCCAAAGAACTGATTCCGCTCATGCGACGGGCGACGGCAGACTTGCCTGGAGTGATTAGTATCATTACGCAACGCAGTCTGTTTCAGCGAGGATTGGGTGAAGGTCGGAATATTGACATGGAAATAACTGGGCCGGATTTGAATGTCCTGGTAGGCCTGGGAGGAAAAATTTTCCAACAAGTGAAGGGGTTGATTCCTGATGCCCAAGTCCGACCTAAGCCCAGTTTAGATTTAGGAACGCCGGAACTCCATGTGAAACTACGACGTGATCGCGCGGCCGACCTTCAACTGACGAATCAAGAACTGGGTTTTACGATTAATGCCTTAGTGGATGGAGCAAAAGCCAGTGACTACAAATATGAAGGCGATGAGATCGATTTGACGGTTCGTGGGGAAGATCGTTATGCGACGAGGACCCAAGATATCGAAAGGATTCCCATCCATACCCCGGGAGGGCGATTGACCACGGTTGGGGCGATTGCGAATGTGACGCTTGTTCCCGGTCCGGAACAGATCAATCACATCGAACGGGAGCGAGCGATTGTGATCCAAGTCATTCCACCGTCGGAAATGCCCATTGAAAAGGCCATGGCACTGTTGCAGCACCAGATTATCACCCCCTTGAACGAAGAAGGGTCCTTAGGACAACTGTATAATATCAGATTGTCGGGAACAGCCGATGATTTGACGCAGACCTATGATGCCCTCAAATGGAATTTGCTTTTGGCATTGGTAATCACTTATTTGTTGATCGCCGCCCTGTTTGAAAGTTTTCTTTACCCGCTGGTCATTATCACCAGTGTGCCGCTTGCGGCGGCGGGCGGTTTACTGGGCTTGGCGTTGGTGAATCAGTTTGTGGCCTATCAACCGTTGGACGTCTTGACAATGTTGGGATTTGTTATTCTCTTGGGTGTCGTGGTGAACAATGCCATTCTGGTTGTCCATCAGGCCCTGAATTTTCTCGACCCCAAGCGCCGTGAGGGGAGTAATACCTCTTCTTCAACGAGTACATGGTCGACCGACGATCCCATACAAGCTATCGCTGAGTCGGTTCGAACGCGCTTTCGTCCCATCATGATGAGTATGTTGACCACGACTTTTGGCCTCTTTCCTTTGGTGGTGGCATCGGGAGCCGGTTCAGAATTATATCGGGGCATTGGCAGCATTGTGCTGGGTGGCCTGGTGACTTCGACGCTTTTTACGCTGATCTTGGTGCCGGCCCTATTTAGTTTCTTCATGGATTTGAAGAAGGCAGGAATGCGCGTCATGATGCCCAAGGCTGCTGTGTCTCCTAGTATGAGAGAAGTGTAAGTCAGAGGTGTAAGAAGGCCCCCCTATGAATCAGACAACACAAAGACAGGGACGCGGGTTGTGTGTCTCGGCGGGGTTGCTGAGATTGGGCCTGACCGTCCTTTTGTGTGGATTCTGGCAGCCAGGGTTTGCTGCGACTGATCTACCACCCTCTGGGCAACCTGAAGCCCCGGTATTGAAATTAAGTTTGCGGGATGCGATGGATGCCGCGGTGGATCAAAATCCCACCGTCCGGTTGTTTAAAGAACGTATTACTCAGGCGCAGGATGTGGCCGATACTCAGTTGGGTGAATTATTGCCACATCTTAGTGGTGGCTTAAGCTACTCACGGCGACGCTTCTTTACCAGTAGATTTGGTGGAAGTGCTACGGTGACTGATCCAAGAGATTTTTATAATGCGCGAGCGTTTCTTACGCAAAATGTGTTTAGCCTGAGTTTGATCCAAAAATGGCGGGCGGCCACAACCGGGGTAGAGGTGGCAGGGTTAGACGCAGAAGTCACCAAGCGCGATACCATGGCCACGGTGGGATTGATCTATTTAGAGACTCTTCGAGCCAAGGCCGCAGTGGAAGCCCGACGGGCCGATGTTCTCCTGAATGATGAGCTACTTCGCCTCGCGACTGAACGTAAGGCTGCCGGGATGGCAACCCGTTTGGATGTCACCAGAAGCAGAGTTCAGCTGCAAAATGAGCGACAACGATTGTTAGCCGCAGAAATTGCAGAAGGACGTGCTGTACTCAATTTGATTCGAGCAATGGGCATTTCTTTTGAGGTACAAGTGGTGCTGACCGATGAATTAACCATGGTCCCTGTTCCAGAACAGACCATGAAGGAAGCATTGCAGCTGGCTCAAGATTACCGGACGGAGTTAAAGGTGCAGAAACGTCGGGAACGCTTGGCTTCCCTTTCCTTAAGTTCCGTGAAAAGTGAACGCATTCCTTCTATGCAGGCGACCGGGGAAGTCGGGATGATTGGCAATCAAATCCCTGATATGCTCACAACTGACGGTGTCGCTCTGCTCCTGACCGTGCCTATCTTCGATGGTGGGCAACGGGAGAGTCGAATTTCGGAACGTCGAAGCATCGTTCGCCAAGAAGCCATAAATACTCAGGATATTCAATATCAAGTTACGCTGGAAGTTCGGGATGCGCTCTTAACATTGAACTCCGCTAAGGAACAGGTGGCTGTGGCTGAAGAAAGTTTGAAATTATCGCTGACCGAATTAGAATTGGCACGTGAGCGGTTTGCTGTTGGTGTCGCGACCAATATTGAAGTGACGAATGCGCAAACTTCCGTTGCGCAGGCGCGGGATAATTTGATTCAAGGATTATTCAACTTTAACGCCTCTCGCATTAGTTTGGCCCGGTCGCAAGGACGGTTACAAGACTTGTAGTTGAGTGGGATAATGCCCTTTTCACCATAATCATATGATGACACCACAACTTAAACAGGAAATTCTGGCGGCTGCCAGCAAGCGGCGGACTTTTGCCATCATTAGCCATCCAGATGCCGGCAAGACGACCTTAACCGAAAAGCTGTTGTTGTATTCCGGCATGGTCAGAACCGCCGGGATGGTCGGCGCGCGGAAGAATAGGAAATTGGCCACGTCGGACTGGATGGAAATGGAACAGGAGCGTGGGATTTCCATCACCGCTTCTGCGATGCAGTTCCCGTATAAACAGGCGGTGATTAATGTTTTGGATACGCCGGGCCACCAGGATTTTTGCGAAGATACCTATCGAACGCTCACGGCTGCAGATAGCGCGATCATGGTCATTGATGCGGCCAAAGGTGTGGAAACCCAAACCCGAAAACTCTTTGAGGTCTGTCGGCTCCGTCAAATTCCCGTCCTGACATTTATCAATAAAATGGATCTTCCTGGCAGGCCACCTTTGGACCTTATGGCCGAGGTCGAAGAAATTTTAGGAATTCACGCCAGTCCTATAAATTGGCCCATTGGATCTGGACGAGAGTTTATGGGAGTGGTGGATCGGCGCACTCGGCAGGTGTTGTTGTATACCAAAACAGCGAAGGCTGGCGCGGCCAAACCGGAGTTGACTGAACTTTCGTTGGATGATCCTTCTTTAAAGAGTCGTGTGTCCGCGTATGTGTGGGAAGAGTTAGGGCATGATCTCGAATTATTAGATATTGCCGGGAACCCCTTTTCGAAAGATGAGTTTCAAAATGGAAAAGTGACGCCGGTATTTTTTGGGTCAGCGCTGACAAATTTTGGAGTGGAAACATTTTTCGATGCCTTTGTCGATATGGCACCCCCTCCCCATGCTCGAGTCGCTGATACGCCGGATGGCCGGGAACTGGTTATTGATCCGGCTGAAGTGCCGTTTAGTGCCTATGTGTTTAAACTTCAGGCGAATATGAATCCGCGTCATCGCGATAGTACGGCTTTCATGCGCGTGTGTTCAGGGAAATTTGATCGGGATATGGTGGTCAAGCATCATCGAACGAAAAGTGAAGTCAGGCTTTCACGCCCCCACAGCATGGTTGCCAAGGAGCGAAATACCGTCGATGTCGCTTATCCCGGAGATGTGATTGGCATTATCAATACTGGTGGATTTCAAATTGGTGATACCATTTCCTTGACTGATGGTTTTAATTTCAAGCCGCTTCCTCAATTTCAGCCGGAAGTCTTTGCGCGCGTGCGCCCTACCGATACGACGATGCGAAAATCATTTGATAAAGGGATTGAACAACTGGCAAAAGAAGGCACCATTCAAATTCTGCGAAGTTTGAATGGCTTGGAATTCTATGTCGCAGCAGTGGGGCGATTGCAATTCGATGTATTGGAGTTTCGCCTACAAAATGAATACCGCGTCAAGACCATCGTCGATATGTTGCCGTACGAATCCAGCGCTTGGTTAGTGGGAGATGTGGAGACCTTTAACCCGCCGTCTGATGCGCTAGTCGTCAAAGATAGCAAGGATCGAGCCGT
>CBDUWS010000058.1:0-8373 GCA_965370985.1 uncultured bacterium | reverse complement strand
GCTCAACTGCCGCTTTTAGGATTACTGACGTTGGCTTCAGTTATCATTTCTTTAGTTTTGCAGATTTCGTCTATCCTGTCGGAAACGTATACTTTTTGCAAGGATTTTAGCATTAGGGCATCTCTAAAAACCCCAACATCAAAATTTTTGTGCCAATGAGTTCAATGGTTTACGGATGCGAAATTTGAAAAACATTAGTTTTTAGAGGTGCCCTAAAGAAAATGTGGGAAGGGGTAAACGGACCAGGTTGGACAGGAAGTAAACGACGAAATCGATAAAGTACTTTTAAATCAATCTTTTTCTGGCTCGGAACTTCCATGTTGGTGGGTTACGCGGTCTTCATCGAACAGATCGGCCATTTCTTGCGCCATGACATCATTGTCATGAGGGAGAGAAACAACAGACAATTCTTTTTTAATTTTTGGAGATTGGGCTTTTGGATCTTTGACGTCGGCTTCGAAATTTGTCTGTTCTTCAGACTTTTTATCGTGCTCCATGATAACAATCTCCTCTACGATGTTTATTACTCAAACGATTCCAAATGTGACGGTTCAGGAAACTTGAGATGACAACTTGCACAGGTCACAAAATAGACTGATTCACGGACAGATAGCACAGCCCTAAAATCCAATGACACCCCGCGATGCCGACAGGATTGACAGGCGATTTCTTTAAGACGATAGGGAACATCCGGTTGTGTTTGTAGATAAAACTCCATATCGGTATGGACGGGAAATATATAAAAACAATCTCGACAAATCGCTTTCCATTCCCCATCCCCTTTCGTCACGGTCCTGGAATCAATTCCAAAACGGCTGCCTTTGCAAATAGCACACTTCACTTCTTCTAATCGTTTTTCAACCTCTTTAATACTTAATTGCACCATCTGTTTTGACTAATTTTTCTAATAAATTCGCTTTATCTCAACAGTATAGGCTGCTTGAGGGATTCCCGCAACCAGAGCCTGCCTTTGGATTAAGGATCATAGAGGATACGTTGGGAACAAAGCACTTCGGCTCATTCCTCTTGTGTTTGTCCCTCTCTATGCCGACAAGATACCTATCATGATCAGCTATATTGACCATCATCTCTATATCGGAGAGCAGGTGGATGCCGAATCACCCCCTCCATTCATTAGCGCTGTTTTCTGGGCGGCACTGGATCCCCAACTCTCCCCACCCGCCAGCGTCGTTTTTGCCAGATTGCCCCTGAAAGAATATACCGAGCCCAACCTGATCGACCTGGAAATGGGTGTCCAATGGCTAGCTCGTCATCTACCTGAACACCACATTCTTGTGGCCTGTCGAGTGGGCTTCGGCCGCTCTCCTTCCATCATCATAGCCTATCTTTGTTGTATGCACGGTCTTTCTTTTGAAGAAGCCCGTGACCTCGTCACCCAAAAACGTCCGGGCACCACCCCCTTACCCCATTTAGCCTCCTTAATCGAACAATTGAAAACGAAAACTCCGGCTCTCGCCCAACCGAATCGCTAAGATTATTTGCTTCTACCGTTCATTTCTCCTCTAAGCGCAGAGACCCGATTGTCTCGCCCCTCTCTTGAGCAACGAAAAGAGCATTTCCTGATTTGACCAAGAATCTGCTACAACTCGAGCATAGTCACTCAACAGACCTGGAAGCCTTCGCGATGAATCAAACAGATTCCTTATCCACTCTGCTTTTCAAAAAATAGTCCTCATGCCCGAGCTCCCTGAAGTCGAAGTTGTTCTCCAACACCTCAAGGCTCACATTCTTGGAGCAACAATTAAGACACTCGCCATTCATCGTTCAGATATCGTCCGTATGGGGCATGACCTCATCCCGTGGTTTCATCAGGCGACGATTAGCCATGCGCATCGAATGGGAAAATGTGTGGTCTTGACTTGTCAACGCTCTCAGGAAACCCGGTATCTCCTTTCGGAATTAGGCATGACGGGACTCTGGTTTTTTAAGGCTAATTTGGCTTCGTCGCCTCAACATATCCATTGCCACATCACGTTGTCCGGAAGGAAAGTCCGGCAACTTCATTATTGGAATCCTCGACGATTTGGTCGACTCTGGCTGTTTAAGCCATCTGGGTTGGAAGCCTTTATTCAACGTCGATTCGGGCCTGATGCCCTGACCATCGAAGAAGCACCTTTTTGCCAACTTATTCAAACAACTCGTGGTCAATTAAAACCTTTGTTGCTCAATCAACATCGCCTGGCAGGCATTGGCAACATTTATGCGAATGAAATTCTGTTTCGCGCCAATATCCACCCCTATGCCCAAGGGCATCAACTCCGACTAGCCTCTTGCCAACGACTCCACCAGACAATGCAAGAAGTATTGCGAGAAGCGATTGCAGCCGGAGGGTCTTCTATTCGAGACTTCCGCGCTCCCGATGGCTCTCAGGGGCACTTTCAGGAAGCACATCAGGTCTATCAAAAGGACGGCATGCCTTGCCCGCATGGTTGCTCAACCCTCATTCAACGTATACAGAAAGAACGCAGTTCGTTTTTCTGCCCATCCTGCCAAAAGAAACGCTGAGGGTTCGCAAAACACACTTCCTTGAGGCATGTAGGGGCCTTTGCTAGAATGCAGTCAGGCTTACAACATTTGGCATAAACATAATTTCAAGAAGGTGATCCACGTCTTCTGTGCGAAAAATTAAACTAGGAGAAGGGGTTGATTTAGCAAATCTATTTGGCCCACAGGATCTGCACCTTAAAATGATTGAAGGGGAACTGCAGATCAACATGGCCGCACGCGGAGATGAAATCACCCTGGATGGTCAACCTGAATCCGTCCAACGGGCCGAACATATTTTACAGGAATTAGCCGATTGGACCCGGACCCACCACGAATTAAAACCGGAAGACATTTCGCGAGCCATCCGGGCCACCGAAGAAAAATGCGACATCCCCCTCAAGCCCTATACCTTTTCGACAAATAACCTTTCCACTACCAAGGGAACGGTCAATCCCAAGACACCGACACAGCAGGCCTATCTTCAAGCCATCAAGCAATCCGATCTGGTCGTTGCCATTGGACCTGCGGGAACCGGGAAAACGTATTTGGCCATGGCAATGGCCCTGGCCGCACTGACCCAGAAACAAGTCAGCCGCATTATTTTAGCGCGGCCTGCAGTTGAAGCCGGCGAACGGCTAGGATTTCTCCCCGGCGACTTGTTCGCCAAGATCCATCCCTACTTGCGGCCATTGTACGATGCCCTCTATACCATGATGGATATTGAACGCGCGAATCGCCTTATTGAACGGGGGGAAATTGAAATTGCGCCACTGGCTTTTATGCGTGGACGAACATTAGATGACGCGTTTGTGATTCTGGATGAAGCGCAAAACGCCACGGCCGAACAAATGAAAATGTTTCTGACTCGTCTCGGGATGAACTCGAAAGCCATTGTCACTGGAGATATCACGCAAATCGATCTGCCGGATTCACAAAAATCCGGGTTAACGCAGATTGCGGAAATTCTTGTGAAGATTGAAGGTATTCAATTCGTGTATTTTTCTGAACAGGATGTGGTCCGCCATCGATTGGTCAAAGACATTATCAAAGCCTATGATCAGTTTGAACATGATTCGGGATTAAACACGAATGGTCAAGGACCGACGGCCTAATGCCCCATGGCCATTTGGTTCCAAACCCACCTTCGGCGTATTTCCGTCCGTGCAACCACGATTCGACGTGTCGCACAGTCAATTTTAGTACAAGCCGGACATCCCACTGCACAGCTGAGCATCTCATTAGTCGGCAAGACACGCATGCGCAGTTTAAACCGGAAATATCGAGGGCGGGATTATCCAACCGATGTCCTGGCGTTCCCGATGGGAGATGCGGGAAAACAGACAGAAGTCTTTCTGGGAGATGTCGTCATATGCCTGCCCATCGCCATTGGGCAAGCTTCTAGGTTCGAGAACACCGCTGACCAAGAAATACTTCGATTACTGATTCACGGGACACTTCATCTTCTAGGCTATGATCACGAACAATCAAAACGGGAAGCCACGCGGATGCAACGAAAAGAACGCGCGATCGTCCAAAAGCTCTCTCCCTTCCCTCGACTTCTTATCTAAATCGACGCTCTCGACACATTCACCTTTTTTTCTTCTGTACACATTATGAGCTGGATTCAACGTCTTCAAGATGGGTTAGCGAAAACACGCCAAAGCGTACAAAGTTCATTGCGCCGCTTAGTCGGGGGGCAGCTCGATCCAGCCGTCATAGAAGATGTCGAAGCGAGTCTCCTTCAAGCCGATGTGGGCGTACGTACCGTTCAACGGTTTCTTGACGAAATCAACTCACAAACCGGCCCGTTTCAATCCACCAATCCACTTGAGGTCCTTCGCACCCTTCTCCTCGATATTCTTCGAAAAGGAGAAACGGAGCCATTGGAAGAGATCATTCGTCGAGGACCAAAACCCTTTGTGCTTTTAACCATCGGCATTAATGGCGTAGGAAAAACGACAACCATCGCCAAACTCGGGCATCGCTTTAATGAGCATGGCTTAAAGACGCTCTTTGTGGCAGGCGATACATTTCGTGCGGCTGCTATTGAACAATTAGATATTTGGGGGAAGCGGACAGGCATCGACGTGATCAAGCAAAAACAAGGCGCTGATCCGGCTGCCGTCGTGTTTGATGGCATCGCCGCCGCCAAAGCGCGAAACATGGACGTGGTACTTATTGATACCGCCGGACGGCTGCACACCAAAGTCAATTTGATGGATGAATTAAAGAAAATTCACAAAATTATTGGACGTGAGATGCCTGGCGCCCCGCACGAAACGTTACTCGTCTTGGATGGCACGTTAGGCCAAAATGCGATTGCGCAAGCCCGCCAATTTCATGAATCACTTGGTGTCACAGGACTCGCTCTCACTAAACTGGATGGGACCGCAAGAGGCGGTGTGGTAGTCCCCATAGTCGAGGAACTCAATCTTCCCATTCGCCTTATAGGCGTGGGGGAGAAGGAAGAAGATCTCCAAGACTTCAATGCTTCCGCCTTCGTCGACGCCTTGCTACCCCAAGAAACACCCCCCACTTGATATGGCCGTCCTTCGTCTTCTCATTTGGTTCATTTTTTGGAGCCTGGTTTCGACCCACATTGCTGATGCCTATACACCACCATCCATACACCACACCCTGGCAGTTGAATTAGACCCTGAGACCCATCGCCTCACGGCCACGGACGTTCTTCATCTGCCGAAGAGCCTGTTCAATCAAACACCACTTTCGTTCACCCTGAATCAGCACTTAACAATAGATCGGGTTGAGGTAAACGGACAGTCGGTCTCGGTTTCGAAAATCCCTGAAGATCCTTCAGGCCAAACAGGATTCACGCAATGGACGATCGAACATCCCTCATCTAGTCTCGAACAATCCAACTCCTTACCCACACTAACCATTGTTTATCATGGTCAAATCGATGATTCGCCGAAAACATCCGGCGGACTTCGCTTTGTCAGGCCGGATAAGACCAACGGCCATATTGGTCCGCAAGGGATCTACCTCACATCCGAAACCTTTTGGTATCCGACCTGGGAACACCATCTGATGACATTTGATTTGGCACTCACTCTCCCTTCTCATTGGCAAGCCATCACACAAGGACAGGAAACCAACCAGTCCGTGACGGAAGAACAGCGAACCAGCGAATGGAGCATCCATTCCCCAACTGAAGCATTAACGGTGGCAGCGAACCATTTTGTCGTCCAGAAAAAACCCTGGCGCAACATTCAACTGGCCACCTATCTCTTTCCCGACGATTCCCACTTGGCACAACAATATCTTGATGCCACCGCCACCTATCTTGATCTCTACACAAACCTCTTGGGGCCCTATCCCTTCACACAATTTTCCGTAGTAGAAAACTTTTTCCCCAGCGGTTTGGGTATGCCCTCATTCACCCTGCTTGGACAAGGCATTGTACGACGTGGCTACACACAACCCTATTCACTGGGCCATGAGATCGTGCATTCCTGGTTGGGGAATTCTGTTTTTAATGACTTTGCGAAAGGCAATTGGGTGGAAGGCCTCACCACCTATCTGGCCAATTATTATTATGACGAGGAAACGGGCAATTACGCAGCAGCGCTCAAAACCCGCCGTCGGATGATGGACGAATACAACTTATATGCGACTCCAGAGAAGGACTATCCCATCCGCCAGTTCCACCATAAAGAAACCCGTATAGATAATGCTGTGGGCTATCAAAAAACGGCACTCGTCTTTCACATGCTCAGACAGGAACTGGGGGATGACGCCTTCTTCAAAGGCATCCGTCACATCATTCAAGAAGGTACAGGGCAGTATTTTGAATGGAAAGATCTGAAACGAGTGTTCTCACAGGTCGCAGAGCGGGACCTGACAGAATTCTTCAAACAATGGGTTGAGCAACCCGGTGCGCCATCGGTCACGTTTCACGACCTATCGGTTCGTCCAGATCCGATTCGCTCAAACCAGAGCATTGTGTCAGGAACCATTTCCCAAAAGGATGGGATCTACACGCTACCACTTCCGATCAAACTGAATCTTCAGGATGATTCAATATTCAGCGCCACGCTCAAACTGGATCAATCCAGCCAACCCTTCACATTGAATGTCCCCGGTATCCCAACGTCAATCACGCTTGATCCAGAGCACCATTGGCTCCTGCGCCTGCAACGAGAACAATTGCCTCCCATGCTGAATGGCTGGGATACCGATACTCGTCGCATTTTGATACATGCCAAGACTGCTTCAAAAGAAGAGAAAGCCAGCCTCAAGGCTCTCATGCAGCGAATCCAGGGGCAACCTGACATCGAGGTACGTCAAAACGATTCCCCGGCCATAACGGAAGCAGCTTCATACCTCATCATCGGCACTCCAGCACGTCAGCTATTGGAGTCAAAAACCTTACAAGCCTGTAATAAGCATGTTCAGATGGAACCAGGACGCACCACAATTCAGGATCAGGTATTTGAAGGACCCGACATGGCGTTTCTTATCACCTGTCCCCATCCGAACTTCTCGAACCACACCGTCTCGTTCTTTTTTGGCCTGTCGCCCGAAGCCGTCACGCCCGTCGCCCGACTGCTCTTCTTTTATGGGTGGGATAGTTATTTAGTGTTCCAACAGGGCAAGGTTGTTGCCCGCGGGATGTTTCAACCAGTACACTCTGCTCGTGAATTCACCATCCCAGCACCATGAAGGCTTATTGATGAAATCAAGAAGCATCCATAATATCCGCAATCTGGCACATTCCTTTGTAAGCAATGGTCGCGCCCTACGGGACGCAGCAAGCAAGGGTTAGGGGAGGTAGAGATAACAAATGGCTTGGAGACTCCGAATCAAAACCCTGGCAGCATGGGCAATTGGAACCATGCTGTTCGCACTATGCAGCCCAGTGTGGGCAACTGAACCTCCTGAATCCCCCAAACCACCTCAAGAAACTAAGCCCGAACCACATCTGGCCAATATCCGGCAATTGACCTTTTCCGGAAAAAATGCGGAAGCCTATTTCTCACCGGATGGTTACAAACTCGTGTATCAATCCACGCTGGAACCGGATGGCAAAACCCTGCGATCCTGCTATCAAATTTATACGATGAATCTGGATGGCTCGAACGTCCGCCGCGTCAGCACGGGACTGGGCGGCACCACATGTAGCTACTTTTTCCCGGGAAGTCGACGGCTCTTATTTTCCTCAACCCACTTTGTCAACTCACACTGCCCGCCGAAACTTCCGCGAACGGAACATTACCGATGGGCGCTTGACAACTATGACATTTTTTCCATGAATGTGGGTGGAACGGATTTGCAACGCTTAACTTCGGCGCCAGGCTATGATGCGGAGGCCACGATTGCTCCAAACGGAAGAACGATTGTATTTACGTCTGTCCGCGATGGCGACCTGGAGATCTATTCCATGAATACCGATGGGAGAAACATCAAACGCTTAACCAAAGAAGTGGGCTACGATGGCGGAGCGTTTTTTTCTCCAGACAGCAAACGAATTGTCTATCGTGCGCATCATCCTCAAGCCGAGGACGAGGTGAAGGCCTACCGCGAATTATTAGCACAGAATCAGGTTGAGCCCTCCACCTTGGAAATCTTTGTGATGAACGCGGATGGCTCTAACAAGACGCAAGTGACAGACAATGGACGATCCAACTTTGCCCCATTTTTCCTACCTGATGGCAAGCGCATCATTTACTCTTCGAATCTCGCCACACCGCCAGACCATCAGGGTCGTCCGTCTTTTCACCTGCATGTGATTGGAGACGATGGCACCAAGCCGGAACAAATTACCTTTAATGGCAATTTTAATAGTTTCCCCATGTTCTCTCCTGATGGGAAACAAGTCGTGTGGTCCTCCGACCGCAATACTAC
>CBDUWS010000057.1:0-8465 GCA_965370985.1 uncultured bacterium | reverse complement strand
ATTGATTATGATTGAATGGTCCAGTCATGATGTGTATGACCATCGAGTATCATTGATTCCCCAAAGTGGTGCAAATTGCTACAGATGGGAATTTGCCAATTGGCGCAAAAGTCTACAGATAGATGGGTTCATTGAATATGGCTAAGAATTTCCCAAGATAATAGCTGGGGAATATGCATGGCAAATGTTTTAGGAAGGTTCCCAGTGTTTTTGCCAAAAGGTTTGTTATCGAACACCCCAATTGTGAATGATTAACCCCAGTGAGACAAGGAATTTTTCTATGACACAAGACCCTTCTTCCATCTTAGTGGTTGATGATGAACGAGAAATGCGGCAATTGTTAAAGGACACGTTGGAAGAAGACCACTATCGAGTTGTCGTGGCCTCAGATGGGAAAGAGGCGCTGACTCGTATGGAATCTGAAAATTTTCCTGTTGTGGTAACGGATTTACGAATGAAAGGGATGGATGGGCTTGGATTATTGGAACAGGTGGTACAAAAGCATCCAGAATCGAATTTGATCATGCTGACGGCCTTTGGCACCGTGGAATCGGCCGTAGATGCTATGAAAAACGGAGCCTATGATTATCTCACCAAACCTGTCAAAACGGATGAGCTGTTGGTGACGGTGCAAAAGGCTCTGCGAGAGGCACTACTTCGACAGGAAGTTCGGCAATTACGTCAAGTAGTTAATCGGGAATTTGCTTTTAATCAAATCCTGGGCAAAAGCAAGCCCATGCGAGAAATTTTTAATCTCATTCGCCGAGTGGCTGACTCGCAGACGAATATCTTAGTTACCGGGGAGAGCGGGACGGGAAAAGAACTTGTGGCCAAAGCGATTCACTTTAATAGTCAACGGAAATCTAAACCGTTTGTCCCAGTGAATTGTGCCGCCATTCCAGAGCTTTTATTGGAAAGCGAGCTCTTCGGGCATGTGCGTGGGTCCTTCACGGATGCGAAATCGGACAAGCGTGGCTTATTCGAAGAGGCTCACGATGGCACGTTGTTTCTGGATGAGATCAGCGAAATGCCCATGATCCTACAAGCCAAGTTACTGCGGGCTGTGCAGGAGCGGGAGATTCGGCGGGTCGGGGCTACGAGATCGATGTCGGTGAACGTTCGCTTGATTGCCGCCACAAATGTGATGTTAGCCGAAGAAGTCAAGGCTAAACGCTTTCGAGAAGATTTGTATTATCGATTGAATGTGATTGAAATTCGCCTTCCCCCTCTTCGTGAGCGAAAAGAAGATATTCCTTTGCTGATTCACGGTCTGTTGCAAAAAAGTTTGACGGCACAACAGAAGCACGTTGATGGTATCTTGGATTCAGCTCTGGCTCGATTGATCGATTATCAATGGCCTGGCAATGTCCGTGAATTAGAAAATATTCTAGAGCGTGCGGCCACCTTAACTCAGGGACCGAAAATCTCTTTGGACGATTTGCCTCCCAACATTCAAAATATTCAAGGGGAGGGACAATTCATTGAAGATGCTGTAGAAAAGACTCTCCCCCTGGTGCAAATGGAATGGTCCTATATCCGTCGGGTATTGGAAAAATTGGGTGGGAATAAATATAAAGCGGCCCAAGTGCTGGGCATTGATCGGAAGACGTTGTATCGCAAGCTTTCTGATATGGAGGAAGGGAAGCAGTAGGACGGAAAAAGTAAGGTGTAAATAGTAAATAGGAATGAGCCAGAAGAAGAAACTCTTTTCCCCTACCGCCTTAGGCCTCACCATTTACGCGAAATAATTTTATGAATAAGGAATTTTCTTCCTCAGATCATGATCTTGAACACGAGCTTGCCTTGCTTCGGCAAGAAGTAGCGGAGTTGCGCGCCGGGCAAAGGCTGCACCACGACACAGAAGAAGGTTTGCAGGCGTTGGAGCGGCAAATGGCCAGCATCATTCATTCGGCGATGGATGGCATTATTACGATTGATGATGAAAACAACATCGTGCTCTTTAATACGGCGGCCGAGGAGATTTTCCAATGTTCGGCTTCTGATGTGCTTGGAAAACCGCTAGACCAATTTATTCCTGAATCCATGAGGTCGGCTCATCGTGAGCATCTTCGTCGCTTTGTCGAAAGCGGGGAGACCTACCGCAGAATGGGTATGACTCGGGAGATTTCCGGGCTGCGATATACAGGGGAGGTGTTTCCGTTGGAAGCCTCAATTTCTAAGGTTGAACGATTAGGCAAACGATGGATGACAGTCATTCTTCGGGATATATCCCAACGAAAGCAAAGCGAAGAGCGAGTGGAATATCTGGGTCAAATACTGGATGAGTCCTGGAATGAGTTGTATGTGTTCGATGCGGAAACGTTAATGTTTCTGCAAGTGAATAAAGGGGCGCTGAAAAATTTAGGCTTTACCATGGACGAAATGGCGATCTTGACCCCTCTCGATTTAAAACCTGAATTTTCCCGGGATTCGTTTCTCGAAATTCTTGAGCCCCTTCGAATTGGGACAAGCCAAAAGGTGGATTTCCGAACGACCCATCGAAGGAAAAATGGAACCACGTATCCCGTTGAAGTCCATCTTCAACATCGGCAGCATGCAGGCCGTAGAGTATTCGTGGCGATCATTCTGGATTTGACGGAACAGGTAGAAACGGAGAAGCAATTGCAAGAGGCGCAACGCACGTTAACTTCGCTGCTGACGAATCTGCCCGGCATGGTCTACCGTTGCGACAATAATCAAGAACGAACCATGCAATTTATCAGTTCCAATTGTGAAGAGCTGACCGGGTATCCGTCCAAAGCCTTTGTCGAGGTCCGACAGTTGTCATATGGTAAGGATCTTATTCATCCAGAAGATCGTGAGCGGGTGTGGCAGGAGACGAAGGCCGCCTTGAACGATTGCAAAACTTTTCAACTTTCCTACCGTTTGAAATGCTCTGATGGCAGCGTCAAGTGGGTCTGGGAGCAGGGCTGTGGAGTATTTGCTGAGTCGGGGAAGATGATTGGGTATGAAGGCTACGTTGTTGATATGACCCAACAGCGAGCATTAGAAGACCAACTACGAAAAGCCGAGCGACTGGCTGAACTTGGGACGTTGGCATCCGGCATGGCCCATGAAATTGGGACGCCGATGAATGTGATTTTGGGGCGAGCGGAATTGTTGATGCGCAAAGCCAAGGATGAATCGACCAAGCGGGGATTGGAAACTATTGTGACTCAGGTGGAGCGCATCACAAAAATCATGAATCAATTGTTAAGCTTTGCTCGGAAACGCCCATCTGAACAACGTGGTGTTGATTTCGTCAAAATCATTGAAGATGTGCTTGATATGCTGCACGAGAAATTCAAAAGCCATGATCTTCATGTTGTCAAAACGTATCAGCCTGATCTCTCTCAGGTGTTAGCCGATTCTGATCACATAACCCAGGTACTCTTGAATTTGCTGTTGAATGCCTGCCAGTCCATGACCGAAGGTGGAACCCTCACTCTTAAGCTTTGCCCTAAGGGAGATATGGTCGAACTCAGCGTGCAGGATACTGGAACGGGAATCCCTGAAGATCAGATATCAAAAATTTTCGATCCCTTCTTCACTACCAAGGCCGTGGGTGAAGGCACTGGACTAGGCTTAACCGTGGTCCATGGCATTATTCAGGAACATAACGGGACGATTCGCGTGAACAGTATTCCCGGTCAAGGTACCACTTTTATCATTTCTCTTCCGGTGTATACGATGTAATTGGAACCGATTCTGTGAGTTCCATGGTCGAGTGTCCTTCCGGCTCGATATGGACCACGACATCTTCTACGGAATCAAAATGCGTTAATAGGAAGGCTTCTACCTTGGTGGCGAGAACATGTGCTTGTTCGACAGACCATGTTGGCTCCACATGAATGGAGAGGTCCACGAACACATGATTGGCCAGGCCGCGGGTTCGGATTTCGTGACAGTCTAAAATGCCAGGTATGGTCATTACGGCTGTCCGAATGTGTTGTGGATCTAATCGGATCTGATCCGTTAAGGATGGTAAGACGTCTTTAAGCACGATGATCGCCGTCCAGGCGATGACGCCCGCGATCACGACCGCCACTATCGGATCAATAAGGGGATAGCCCGCTTGAATGGCGATGAGACCGGCCAGGACTGACAACGACGTGAGGACATCACTGGCCGTGTGATACGAATCAGCCATCAAAATATCACTTTTCAACTCCTTCCCTTTTTGCCGTTCCCATTTCGTGACAAAGATATTGATGCCCATGGTGATGAACATGATCATAAAACTGATCGTGGTGACCTCAGGGTGTAAGTCCATCGTCCATGATCGGTACGCTTTCCAGAGGAGGTAGAGACAGGTCATGACGAGAAACCCGCCAATGGCTCCGGCAGCCAACGTTTCGAACTTTTTATGACCATACGGATGGTTGGCGTCAGGAAGGGGCGAGGCTAACCAGAGTCCCAATAACCCAACGACATTGGACAGGCCATCGAAAAATGAATGCAACCCATCGGCCTGCATACCAAGCGATTGGGTGATGCCTCCATAGACCCATTTTGCGGTCGCCACGAAAACATTGAGCAAGAGGACCCACCACAAAATACGGCGAATTTCTTGCAAACGTGTCATAGAGGGTGCAGAAGGAATGGGCAGAGAAAAAATGATGGAAGGTGGTTATGATTCCCTGCATTTTGGAGATTGTCTTAAAACTTCAAAGCCTCCAATGATATCCAGCAACTCCTCCGTGATCGCAGATTGCCGCTGTTCTTGAAAATCTCCCAACAGTTCTTCCCGGTGTTCCGCAATATTTCTTTCCGCCCCTTGCATCGCCAGTAATCGGCTGGCGTTTTCAGAGGCTAAGGACTCGGCAAATGCTTTGGAAAGAGAAATAAAAAGATAGTGGTGGATGAGTTGAGAAAATAACTGATCCCAGTTCATCGTAAAGATTGGCAGACTACGTGTGGGCCAGGGAGTTTCTTCCAATCGCTGAAGCCATTCACGATCGATCGGTAAAAGGACACGCATGTGGGGGGTGACCCCTTTTTCGGGAAGAAGAGCATGATAATACAGGATGATTCTGTCGAAATTCTGTTCCCGTTGCCATGCCTCAATTTTGACGAGGATGTCTTGGGCCATGACCGTGATGCCTGCGCGAGAACTGGGTGTGGGCAGACATTCTTCAATCTGTTGTCCGGCGTCTTCGAGTTGTCTGGCAACCCGGTGCCCGATGGCGAGAATTCCGCGTTCATTGGGTTGATTCCTGAAGGCGTTCATGCTGTTCAGGGCATACAACGCGATTTGCTCATTGAAGGAGCCACATAAACCTTGATCCGAACCGAATACGATGGCGCCCTGATGCCCTCCTGGTGCTTGCTTAGCCAGAGCATCGCCGCCGGGTTTCATTTTTAAGAGGATTTGTAACCCCCGTTCAATAGTTTGAACGTACAGATCTTGAGACAGCACTGTTTGTTCATATTGTCTCAAATTGAGTGCCGCAAGGACCCGCATGCTTTTGACGACTGATTGCAGGTCTTCAGTGGTATGAATCCGTTTCTTTAGCGACTCAATCGAAGCCATGGGATTCCTGAGTTGTTAGGGTTTGGAGGGCCTCCTGAAGTAGGTTGCCCAATGTGTCGTATTCCTCGTCGGTCAGTTGTTTTCCCAACGTGATTTTCTCACAGAGGTCAGATGCACGTTCTCGTATGACCTGGTGCATGAGATGTTCAGCTTGCGGAATACTCGAAAGAGGGTACTGATCCAGTAGCCCCTGTTTCACGGCCATGAGACTCGCGATCTGTTCGGGAACCCTCAGAGGCTGGTATTGAGGTTGTTTAAGGATTTCCCGAATCCGGCGGCCATGATCAATTGTTTTGTGGGTCTCGTCGTCTAACCGGGTTCCAAATCGAGCGAATGTCTCGAGTTCCTCAAACTGGGAATAGGACAGTCGCAAGTCCCCTGTGATGGTTCGATAGGCGGGGAGTTGGGTTTTCCCTCCTACTCGTGAAACAGATTTGCCCACGTCGATGGGAGGTAATATTCCCTTTTGGAATAAGTCCGGCGATAAATAGATTTGTCCGTCCGTGATAGAAATGAGATTTGTTGGAATGAAGGCGGAGATGTTCTGGCCTTCTGTCTCAATAATCGGGAGCGCAGTTAACGATCCTCCACCTAATTCCTCTTGGAGATGAGTCGACCGTTCCAGAAGTCGGGAATGAATATAAAAGATATCACCGGGAAAGGCCTCTCGCCCTGGAGGGCGACGAAGCAGTAACGACAGTTCCCGATAGGCGCGAGCATGCCGAGTGAGATCATCAAAGACTATCAAGGTATCATGGCCTTGCAGCATAAAATATTCGGCCATGGTGGTTGCCGCATATGGGGCAATAAATTGCAAGCCCGGCTGATCCTCCCCCCCGGCTACGACGACAATGGAATAGGCCATCGCTTCATGATCCTGAAGGTCCCGCAGCAGCCGTGCGACCGCAGACTGTTGCTGGCCGATCGCGCAATAAATGCATATGACATTCCGGTTGCGTTGATGAATGATCGTGTCCAGCGCAAGGGCCGTTTTCCCTGTTTGGCGATCACCAAGAATGAGTTCCCGCTGGCCCCGTCCAATGGGAATTAAGGCGTCGATGACTTTGATCCCGGTTTGGAGTGGAACGGTCACTGGCGCGCGTTCGATGATGGATGGGGCAGGTTGTTCCACTGCACGATATTCAGAAGTAGTAATATCTCCCTTCTCGTCAAGGGGACGACCTAAGGGATCGACCACTCGGCCGAGGAGAGCCTTTCCCACAGGGACCTCCAGAACCTTACCCGTCCGACGAACCTCCGTGTCAGCCTTGAGCATGGGGCTATGGTCCAGAAGGACCACACCCACTTCTGAAATATCCACGTTGAAGACCAGGCCAAAATATCCTCCGGTAAACTGAACCAATTCTTCGGCCTCTACCCCAGGCAATCCCTCCACCTGAGCGACGGCAGAGCCCACTGATCGAATCCACCCGATTTCACGCACCGCTGGTTGTGTTGTGTATTGCTGAAGAGCCTGGTTCACAAGCGAAAAGGTTCCCTGTGACAGGTTCCGTAAGGTCTCGGAAGGGGTCTTCATGCGAGTGTTCCCTTGATGGGTTGGGTGTGGGAGAGGTCCAAGCTGGTTGTTCGGCGTTGACCAAGTGCTTGCGTGATATTGTCATGTAAGGAATCTAGGTATTCCTCGAGATTCCATGCCACGGTATGTCCAGGCCCTTTCAATTCAATCCCTCCGATGACGGAAGATGACACGTTGAATGTGATATTCACCGTTTCACCCAATCGCTCTTGCAAAGCGCTGACGATCTTTTTTCCCATGGACGGGCTCAAAGGAAATGCGCTGAGCACTTCAAGGAGAGTTTGACCATTCTGTATAGATTCGTTGAGAATTTTCCATTGGCTTTCTTCCATATTTTGAAACCGGGAGAGAAACACATCAACAAGGTGTTGTTCGAAATCCTCATTGGCCAGGTCTTTTAACGCACGACGGGCAATTTCATAAACCTGGGTCACAGTACGCCGGCGGAGGTCTTCTAAAAAAGCCGATTTTTCATGCTCGATGGATTCGTACCAATTTCGGCGGGTATCGTCCACCTCTTGCCTGGCCTGTTGAATCAACTCTCGCTGGTGTTGGTCGGCTGCCTGTCGAGCTAGTGTCAGAATCTGGTTCCGCTCTTCCTCCAGTTTTTGGATCGCCCGTCTATGAGATTCGGCTTCTTGTGTGGCTTCTGATTCTTTCGTTTCGGCTTGAAGCCGGAGGGAAGCCAAATGCTGTTCCCGCTCATCCATCGCGCGGAGGATCCGGTTATACAAGAAATACTTGAGCAGGCCCATCAGAATGAGAAAATTGATGACCTGAGCAACCACTGTAAACCAATCAATCAGCACCGTTTATCCTCCAACCCGTGAAATGGCGTCGGCCCAAAACGGATTCGTGAAAATGAGGAGCATTGACACGACAAATGCGAAAATCGCAGGAGATTCCATCATGGCCAGTCCCACGAACAACGTTCTGGTGATCGACGTAGAGGCATCCGGTTGGCGGGCCAGGGCATCAAGGGCCTGGGCGACCGATCTTCCTTCGGCCAATGCAGAGCCAATCGATCCCGTTGTAATGGTCACTCCGGCTATCAGGATTGATGTGAAGCCGATAAGGGCGGCGTCCTGTAATCCGCTCTGCCCGGCATGGGTCTGCATGAAGTCCCAAAAGGGATTGGCAAAAATAAGAATCATGGAGACCACGAAGCAGTAGATCGCCGTGGACTCGATCATGGCCAACCCCACGAACAATGTCCGTGAGATGAGCCCCGCTTCGTCCGGTTGTTGAGCGATGGCATGTAACCCTTGTGCGACGGCCCGGCCTTCACCCAGAGCCGGGCTGATCGCTCCGATCGCAATCGTCAGGCCCGAGGAGATCACAGATGCAATGCCGATAAGGATGAGAGGATCCATGCGATGAAGCTCCTTTCTGGGT